>JALYIN010000343.1 GCA_030775765.1 Verrucomicrobiota bacterium | reverse complement strand
GCCGGAAAATAACAGCGGCCGTGCCGCAGGTCGTCGCCGGCATCCCGCAGAATATTGACCAACTGCAATCCCTGGCCATAGCGAACGCCGAGTTCCCGCAGCCCGGATTCGGAACGCTCCGAGAAATTCTTCACGTGCGCGAAACAAAGACCGGTCCAGAAATCGCCCACGCAGCCGGCGACCAGATAGGTGTACTCGTCGAGTTCTGCGGCATCCGCGAGTGCTCGGACTTCCCCGCTCGGGCCGAACCTTTCCAAGTCCCGTTGTTGTCCGCGGTTGATTTTTTCGAGCACGTTGCGGACTTCGTCTCGATCGCCGGCCTGCAGCTCGTCAAGCCAATCGAGGAGAGCCGGAAGCCGTTCGATTAGCGTCCGCTCCGCCTCGTCGCGTTGCAGAGGCGCGAACGATTCCCGTAATTGCGCCGCCGTTTCCTTTACAGCTGTTCCCTGAATGGCCGCCGCCAGCCTGGTCAACGCCTCCATCCGAAGAGCCGTGGGCGGTTCCGGCGTGTCGGCGATCGTGTCGGTGGCGCGCGCCAGCAGATACGCAAGCGACAACGGCTCGCGCAGATCGGCCGGCAAAATCCGCAGGGAAAGATAAAACGAACGCGAGACGGAACGAAGCACCGGCCCGCGGAGATCTTTTCGTTCGAGCGATTGGTTCACGGTCGGACGTTGCGCACTTCTATCACCTCCGCGTTGCCGATGCGAAGTTGTCCGGCGGCCTGAACGTGTTGCGCCAGCGGGGCGATCGGCGCGAAACGCGCTTTGGCCCGCCATTCCTCCATCTGCCGGACGGTGAGCGCATCTATCGCGACCGGATCTTTGCTCGCGAGAATCGTGGCGTGGTGCACCGCGAAATTCGGTTCGGGTCGCGGCCCTCCCGCATACTGCGCCAACAATCCATCCATGAGGTTGAGAACGACCTTCGACCGGACGATCGGCATTCGATAGATTTCAGCGATGGCCGTGTTGCCCCAACGGCTCGAAGTGAAGCGCCGCCAGTTATCGATGTTCGGGATCGTCATGTTGTAAAGGCAACCGGCGATCCCGCAGGTGGCGCTGTCGCTCATCACGGGAACGTTAATGATTTTTGTGACTTCGCCGGTGAGAATTTTGGCGAAATGACTGTCGTCACTGAGCACCTCCTGGTCGGAGAGCAGCGGGATCATGCCGCGATCGGAACGAAACTCCAGGTCGCCCCAGATCAATTTCCCGCTGAGGGGCGCGCTGAAGACCGCCTTGGGATCGTAGCCGTCGCGGGGCGCGATCGATTTCATCTGGTAACCTTCCCCCTCGGGCCGATACCCGGCTTCCTTGATGCCGCCGAGGCTGCGGTCCCAAACGAGGATGCTGTTGCGCGGATGTCCCGCTGCGACGAGGCCGTCGACGATGGCGTTCACGATTTCGCGATGGGTCGTGAACAATTCGCCCCCGGCCGCGGAGATCTTGATCCCGATCTTGTCCTCAGGCGAAACGAGCGAGCCCCAGGCGCGCGCGAGATCGGGCTGGCCGGTTGTGGCGAGGACGAGGCGGTTGACCATTCCGCGAACGATGGCGGGGTTGGTCTGGTATTGCTTGATGGCGGAAGGATCGTGCGCCGCATAGACGATGGATTGGGAGGGAATCGTCTGGGCGATGGCGAGAGCGGAGGAGAGAAAGTAAGCTAGGATGGAAATGCGCACGATGAAGGCTGAGACCGAGCTTAGGGGGGATGGGGAAAACGTCCAATCCGCCGATGGACGGATTCGCCGTGGCGAACGTCCAATCCCGCATAGCGGGATCCAACCCCGAACGTCAGAGGTTGTTTCGCATCTCTACGTCCATATTCCTTTTTGCGCCCGGATTTGCCCATACTGCGCGTTCTACAAGGAGCGGGCCGATAACTCGCAGACGCAGCGGTTTTGCGAGGCATTGCTGCGGGAGATCGAAGACGTCAGCGATCGGTTTCCGCTGAGACCGGAGACAATCTTTTTCGGCGGCGGGACGCCGACGGCGCTGACGACGGCACAACTGGAGTTCCTTCTCGGCGGACTGCGCGATCGCCTGGACTTGTCGCGCCTCGTTGAATGGACGCTTGAAGCGAATCCCGGCAGCGTTTCATCACGCAAGGCGACGCTGCTTCGCGCGAAGGGAGTCAGCCGCATCAGTCTCGGCGTGCAATCCTGGGACGACGAATTGCTGAAGCTGCTCGGCCGCGAACATAACGCGGCACAGGCAGAAGCTTCCTTTCAAATCCTGCGCGACGCCGGGTTCACCAATGTCAGTATCGATTTGATGTTCGGCCTTCCCGGGCAAACGCTCGCCCAATGGGAAGCGGACCTGGAGAAAACGATCCGGCTGCAGCCGGACCACATTTCGACGTATTGCCTGACCTACGAAGAAGACACAGATTTTTTCCTACGGCATTCGCGCGGAGAATTCCGCGAAGACCCTGAGTCCGACGCGCAATTTCTCGAGACCGCGATGCGAACCTTGGAACGCGCCGGCTACGAGCACTACGAGATTTCGAATTACGCCCGGCCTGGGTTCGCCTCGGCGCATAACCGCGGCTACTGGGCGGGCGATGATTATCTCGGCTTCGGCCCGAGCGCTTTTTCCACCGTCGGTAGGAGACGCTGGCAAAATGTCTGCGACTATCGCGCCTATGCCGATCGCGTCCTGGCGGGTGAGGCCGCCGCGAGTTCGACAGAAGTCCTGACGCCTGAAATGAAACGGGCAGAAAGAATCGCCCTTGCACTACGCACCCGAGACGGAATTTCCTCGAACGAACTCGGAGCCTGGCCCACCGAGAGCCGCGAGTTCATCGACCTCGGTTTGTTGCGCGAAGTAAACGGCAATTTCATCCTCACCCCCCGCGGGAAACTCCTCGCCGATTCCGTCGCCGAAGCGTTCGTTTAGCTGTAGCCGCTGTTCCTTTCCCCTATCCTCGTTCCCAAGTCGCACTTGGGAATGGCACCTTGTCTTCGAAGCTGAGCTTCGCCGAGCCGAGTCTCCCCTACTCAACCGCACCGTAGCGTCGGTTCCGTTTCCCGAAGTCTTCAACGGCATCGAAGAGGTCCTTCTTCGTGAAATCGGGCCAGAGCTTGGGGGTGACGTACATTTCGGTGTAGGAGAGCTGCCAGAGGAGGAAATTCGAGAGGCGCATTTCGCCGGAGGTGCGGATAAGCAGGTCGGGGTCGGGATAATAGCGGGTGTAGAGATGTTTGCTAAACATGTCGACGTCGATCATGGCGCGATCGATGTGGCCGGAATCGATCTGGCGCAGGAGGCTCTTGATGCCGTCGATGATCTCGAGGCGGCCGCCGTAACTGAGAGCGAGAATCAGCGTCAGGCCGTTATTGCCGGAGGTGCGCTCGATGGATTCGTGCAGTTGTTTCTGGCAACCGGCGGGCAGGTCGGTCAGGCGGCCGATCGCCTGGAGTCGGACGTTTTTCTCGAGAAGCTCCGGCGTTTTTTCCTTCAGGAAACGTTCGAGCAAACGCATCAGGGCGAAGACTTCGGTCTTCGGCCGTTGCCAGTTCTCGGCGGAAAAGGCGTAGAGGGTAAGGAACTCGATCTTCAAATCGCCGCAGCCTTCGACGCACTCGCGCACGGCGTCCGCGCCTTTCTCGTGGCCCTTGATCCGCGGCAGGCCGCGCGTCTTCGCCCAGCGGCCGTTGCCATCCATGATGATGGCGACGTGGCGCGGAACGAGTTTGGGCGCGGCAGCCATGGCGCTCAGAGGATAATGGTTTCGTTGCGCGTGGGGCCGACGCTCACGATCCGCAACGGCGCGCACGTAAGCTCAGCGATCGCGCGCACGTAGAGTCGCGCAGTCGACGGCAATTCCGAAAACTTCTTCGCGGCGCTAATCGGATTATTCCAGCCAGCGAACTCGCGATAGATCGGCTCGCAGTTCTCTAATTGCGCGGCGTCGCACGGCGGGACGTCGAGGCGTTTGCCGTTGAGCCGGTAGGCGACGCAGACCTTGATGGGATCGACACCATCGAGACCGTCGAGGTTCGTGACTGCGAGCTCATCGATGCCGTTGATCATCGTGGCGTAACGCGTCGCGACCGCATCGAACCAGCCGCAGCGCCGGGCCCGGCCCGTCGTGGCGCCAAACTCGCGGCCCATCTCGTGCAGCTTGTTCGCGAGCCCCGCGTCTTCCGTCGGGAGCGCTCCCTCGCCCACGCGTGTCGTATACGCTTTCATCACACCGACCACGCGATCCATCCGGTGGGGCGGAACTCCCGAGCCGGTGCAGGCGCCGCCGGCCGTCGTGTTCGAGGAAGTCACAAAGGGATACGTCCCGTGATCGATGTCGAGAAAAGTTCCCTGTGCGCCTTCGAACAGGATTCTCTTTTTGTTCTGCAGCGAGCGATGCAGATAGACCACCGTGTTCGTCACGAACGGCCGCAACGCCTGACCGGCCTTCAGGTAAGCGTCATTCACCTCACGGAAATTGATCGGCTCGGCGCCGAGCGCCTGGAGAATGCTGTTGTTCTCCCGCACTTTGGCCTGCAATTTTTTCGAGAACAACGCGGGCTGCATCAGGTCGGACATCCGCAAGCCCGTGCGGGCCGCCTTGTCGCCGTAAGCCGGGCCGATGCCGCGCTTGGTTGTGCCGATTTTGGTGTGGCCTTTGCGCAGCTCGCGCTGCTCATCGAGCGAACGGTGATAAGGCAGGACGAGGTGCGCGCAGTCGCTGATCAGGAGGTTCTTGCCAATCTCGACCCCGAGCTTGCGCAATCCTTCGATCTCCTTCACCAGCGCCACCGGATCGATCACGACGCCGTTGCCAATGACGCACCGTTTGCCGCGCCGCAGAATTCCCGAGGGAATCAGGTGGAGAATGTATTTGGTGCCGCGATGGATGACGGTGTGGCCGGCATTATTCCCGCCCTGGCTGCGGACTACGATGTCCGCCTCGGCGGTGAGCACGTCGATGATCTTGCCCTTACCTTCGTCGCCCCACTGCGCGCCGATGAGAATGGTGTTGGCCATGAAACAAAACAACAAATTGTCCCGACGCATCCGGTTGGACACATTCGGGACTGCGCAAAAGGATAGGATGCGCCGTTAACGCTGCAAGGGATTTTGCGGCGTCGAAAATAAGCATTGTCAGCAACAAAGCGGCCGCCCTACTCTCGCGGCATGCGCAATATTCTCCTGATTATCCTTATCCTGCTGTTGATCGGAGCATTTCCAGGATGGGGTTACAGCTCGGGCTGGGGCTATTATCCGTTTGGCGGACTCGGACTCGTTCTGCTGATCGTTATCATCCTCGCGCTGCTCGGCAAAATCTAGCGCGCGGAGCCCGCTAGAAAATCCCAGGTCCCAAGGAACTCCAATTTCAATGCTCAAAAGAGAGCGTTGAGATCGCGCTTTGGATTTTAGAAGTTTGGGATTTCCCCGGAGCTTGGATTTGAATATTGGGATTTCGAGCCGCCTTTAGCGGCTCGTCACCACTTTACGCAGCGCCGCGGAAGATTCCCCCGTGCTTCGCTTCCGCGGACCGAAATCCCGGTTCTTATCGAAGTGATACGTCCAGTCGTGGGTGAAAGTATTCATCGCGACCTTGTAGTTCGCGCCGCCGCCGGAGAGATGCCGATGCGAATTGATGAACTGGGTGGGATCGTAGTAGTTGCTGAAATCCTTCCCGAACTTTGAGCGGCTCATCCCGATCTCGAGGTTCTTGCGGATCTCGAAGTGCAGATGCGCATCGTATTGCCCGTGCGCCGTCCCCATGGTTGCAATCTGTTGCCCGCGACTGACTCGCTGACCGCGACTCACCAGCATCGAGTTAAGGTGGCCGTAAAGGGAGTCGACGTAGCGCACGTTGCCGTTCTCGCGATAAGCGTGCCGGACGATGATCACATTGCCCCAGCCCAGATGAACGTCGCGGGCAAAAACCACGATGCCGTCGCCGGCGCAATAGATCGGGTCGCCCAAATCGGTATCGCCGCCGCGCACCCCGTCCCAATCTTCACCCACGTGGCCGCCGGCGCGGAATCCGCGAGCTTTGTAATAGCCTTCCGCTTCCGGTTTACCGACGGGGAAATCGAAACCGTCGGCGATCTTCGTGAAACCCATGTCCAGTGATCCCGTTGGAATAATTTGTGGCGGGTCTTTTTGCGACGGTACGAAAACTTGCTGACCTTTCATCGGTAACATCTTCGCCGGATTAGCCGGCCCTTCGCGGGGAGGCGCCGGCTCGACCCTGGCGATCATTGCTTCCGATTTGGTGATCGGCGGTTTCGCGGGAGCGGGTGCCGGCTTCTCTTTTTCCTTAACCGCGGCAGGTTTCTCACTCTTCGCGACCGTGACTTCAGGTTTCGCAGCTTCTGTTTTCGCCGGCGTCTTGCTGGGGGGCGCTTCCTTCAACGGGCTCTTGTCTAAATTCAATGACCTGGATGCCGCGACGGTCGCAGGCTTATCTTTCACCGCCGGCTTCTCGGTCTTGGCCGTGATGGTTTCCACCTTCACGCTATCATTCTTCGCCACGGCCTCGTGGCTGGGCTGATCCTTCGGTGGCGCCGCCTTTTCGGTCTTCGCGACAGTGGCCTCGGTTTTGGCCGGCGTTGTCTTTGCCGCCGATTCGCTCGCGGATTTTTCCTTCACCGCCGCCGGCTTGTCGGTTTTCTCCTTCGACGGCTCGGCTTTCGCGATCTCGGTCTTCGCGACGGCCTTGGTCGCCGGTTCCTTCGCCACGGTCGCTTTCTCGACCTTGATCACCGGTAAATCGCTGTCGGATTTCTCTTTCGCCGGCGCAGGTTTGTCTTTCTTCTCTTTCGCGGGTTCCGTCTTCGCCACGTTCTTGGTCGCCGGTGGATCCTTCGGTACCGCGGGCCTGTCCGATTTCTCCTTCGTCGTATCCACTTTCGCGGTCTTCCTGGAGGCGTCGTCTGTTGCGGCCGGTGATTTTTCTTTCGCTGCTGGCTTCTGGGTCTTCACCGTCACGATGTCAGGCTTGGCCGCTTTCGGCTTCGGGGTTTCGGTGCTGGGCGCTGATTCCTTTGCCGGCTTCGAATCTGCATCGGTGACCGGCTCCGCACGCCGCACCACTTCTTTCGGCTTCGGCGGATGGACTGCTGTCGCTTTCAGTTCTCGCGGAACAAAGATCTCCTGGCCATAGGCGGGCGCCACCAGGGCAAACGCGCAAAAGAGGGCGGTTGAAGCTCTTCGCAACATGCGGGTGACCTTTGTAGACGATCCGCCGCTTGCCTGGCAAGCGTTCTGTTCTAAATTTTATGCGGAATTATTGCGGCTGCGCCAGGCCGATCCGGACCACCGGCAAAGGAAACCGAAGCCGCAGCTCATTCTCGAGGAAAATCTCGACGTGGTGCATCCCGAACTGCTGGAACTGGACGCCACCGAAATAATGCACGTTTGTGGCCTGGCCCTCCATCTCCCTCAGCTCGAATTCCACCTCCGCCTGCGCCAGGACCTGCTGCTCGTCCACCCCGATGATTCGCGATTTCTGCCGGAATTTTCCCGAGCCGCTGCACCAGCGCGACCAAATGCAGAGCCGCATGCAGTTAATGGGAAGGGTGGGCGCCGGGATGACGTTGATCACGCCGACGAGCGTCTGCATGCCGTTAATTTCGCAGCGGACATCTTCGCAGAGCACGCAGCTTTGCAAGTCGGGCAGGATCGCGGTCTCGTCCATGCGCCGCTACAGGACTCCTCGTGCAATAAGAACCAGCAACACGATCCCGAGCACAATCCGGTAAAAGGCGAACGCAGCGAAGCCCCGGGACCGCACCCAGCGCATGAACCACGCGACGACTCCGAGCGCCACCACGAAGGAAACGACAAAGCCGATAGCGAGCACGACCCAGTTATGCGTGTCCATCGTGAGCGGGGCCAGCCCGGCTTCGGCCGTGGCGTCGTGATGCGGCCGGATCGTCTTCAACAAATCGTAACCGGTCGCCACCACCATCGTGGGCATGGACAGGAAAAAAGAAAATTCGAGCGCGGCGGCGCGCGTCATACCCGCGGTCTGTCCCGCCGCGATCGTCGACATCGACCTCGACGTGCCCGGGAAAACCGCCGACAAAATCTGAACCGCGCCAATCCAGACCGCTTGGGGCAAACTCATCTCCTCCATGTTGGTCGTTCGCGCGTTGCGACAGAAAACGTCGACGACCCACATAACAACGCCGCCGATGAGAAGCGCCCACGCCATCACACTCAAGCTCTCCAGGTTCTGGCCGATTTGCTTTTTCAGCAGGTAGGCCGGCACTGCGGTCACGACAAAGGCGATGAGCGTGAGGCTGAGCGGGTGCGTGAAGACATTGCGATCCTCGCGTTCGCCGCGTGGAAACGTCGCCAGATAGGTGAGGATGCGCCGCCAGAAATAAACGGGCAATGCCAGGATCGCGCCGAGCTGGATCACGATCGTGTACATCTTCCAGAAGCTGTCGTGCAGGTCGAAGCCGAAGAGCGCCTCGACGATCCGCAGATGGGCGGTCGAGCTGACCGGAAGAAATTCCGTGAGGCCCTCGACGATGCCGAGAACAAACGAGATGAGAAAATCATTCATGCTTTTAGTTTCCTAACTATCGGAGGCCGCATCGAGCGCCGCCAGCTCCGCTTCCACCATCTCGCGAACGAGATCCTCAAAGGAACCGCGCGGCTCCCAGCCAAGGTCCGCCTTGATCTTCTCGGGCGAACCAACCAACCGCGCCGGATCGGCCGGCCGATCGAAGGCCGAATTGTGTTTCACGTACTGGGCGGAGGGCAACTTCACCACGGCGAAGGCGGCCTCGACGAAATCGCGCACGGAATGTGTTTCCCCCGTCGCAACGACGTAGTCCGCCGGCTTCTCCTGTTGCAACATTAGCCACATCGCGGCGACGTAATCCTGGGCGCGGCCCCAATCCCGCCGGCTCTCGAGATTGCCCAGCGAAAGTTCCTGGTCGAGCCTGCGCGCGATTCGCGCCACCGCCTGCGCGATCTTGCGGGTCACAAAATTTTCGCCACGCCGGGGAGACTCGTGGTTGTAGAGAATCCCGTTGCAAACAAAGAGGCCATACGACTCGCGGTAAACCCGTGCCAGCTGGGTGGCGAACGCCTTGGCGCAGCCGTAGGGACTCGCCGGACGCAGCGGAGTGTTCTCGGTTTGCGGCGATTCCGTCGCATTCCCGAAAATCTCGGAGCTGGAGGCGTGGTAAATTTTCACCGGCCGTGGCTGGTCGCGCGCGATCTCGAGGAGACGGAGAGTCGCCATCCCGATCTC
>JALYIN010000342.1 GCA_030775765.1 Verrucomicrobiota bacterium | reverse complement strand
CCGTTACTCCGGTTGATCGTGACGTTGTAAACCGCCGTGCCTCCGGCGCGCGGGACCGTCACGGAAGACGGGCTGACCGAGAGCGAAAAGTTAGGCGCTGGTGTAGCAGTCGGCGTCGCCGTGGGTGTGGCCGTGGGTGTCGCCGTTGCCGTGGCTGTAGGCGTCGCCGTGGCCGTGGCTGTAGGTGTCGCCGTTGGTGTGGCGATTGGCGTAGCGGTAGCCGTCGGAGTCGGGGAAGGATTCGCTACAGCCAGCTTGAAGCTGCCGATGCGGGTGCGCCAATTGAAGCTGCCGTTCGCCGCATAGTATTCGTTGGTATACCAGAACGTGCTATCATCGATGGGATCCACGGTGAGTGCGCTATAGTCGCCCCAGCGGTTCCCGGTGCCGCTCTGGCTGCCCGCCCCATCGAAAAGATGCGCTTCGCCCTGGCCGAGAGTATTCAGCGGATCGGTGGCCAGGCGGCCGGCATAGCGCAGTTGCGGTTTGATGGCAGAGCTAGAGGCGCTGAAACCAAGGGCAATGTTCCCCTGGCCGTCCATGGCGGCGCTTCCCATCCAACGCCAGGTGGTATCCGGTTGATAGGTGCTTTCCTGGAACTTTGTCACCGGGCCGCTGGTTACGTTGCGCAGCTCAAACCAGCGGATGCCGGCGACGCCGTTCGCGCTCACCGTGTAATTGCCGACGACCGACTCATGGTCGCCGAAGTTACGATAAGCGAGGCGGAACATAAGCCGATCGCCGATTCCATCGAGATTGTCTGCGGAAGTGACGCCGTTTTGCGGAACGCACGCCCGGGTGCTCGGGCAGAGCGCAGTGAAGGCAGCGGCCGGAGGATTGGCAAAGGTAGTGAAGGTGGAGTTAGCCGGGGTAGTAAAGTCGGCGTGGAAATGATAGGTCGTGTAGTTCGGGTTGCTCGTTTGGCCCGGGAAACCGACGAAGGTCGCTGGCGCGCCAGCCGGTGGAAGCGTAAAGCCATCGAGACTGGCGGGGAGGAAAGGATCCACGTTCCCGCCCAGGGGCCCGACCGGGCTCACGAAACTGGCCGGCGCACCGGTCAGCATGGCGGAACGATTAAAGGCAAAGGCCTGGGGGCCTAGGTAAGAAGTCCCGGCGGCGTTGAACACGTTCATGCTCATGTAGTAGCCGTCCGGCCAGACATTCAGGTGCGGGTAATCGTAGAAGTTTGAGCCCAGATGGAAGCCGTAGCGAAAGTAGGTCCCGGTCGCATCCCCGGTGGCGGAGACTGCGACGCACTCGTCCGTGATCGGGCCGGTCGAGGTGGAATGCGCGAATTGCGAGATAACCCAGCGATCGGCGAGCTGATCGTAGAGCACCACGGGATCCCCACTGCCGAGAGTCTCGCAGCCGCCGCCGAATCCAACCCAGATGGACGAGATGCTATTGGGTCCGAGCACTGACAGCCCGGTATTCTTGTCGAAAACCTGATAGCCTTCATTAACGATTTGGACGTACTGGGTCTTTCCGACCGCCCCATTCGTGTCGGGTGGCGCACAGCTGCAGCCGACGCCCGGGAAAGGAATGCCATCGAAATTGTTTAGAGTAGCGGCGATCGACGGCGCGGCCATGGCCAGTGCCGAAGAAGTATGGCGGGTCTGGACGGTGGGATCGGCGCCGTCCACGTGGCGGAAAGGAATTTTCGGGTTCTCATTGGCTTCCCTCTCGGACTTGCGATCGGCAGGGGACCAGGGCGGCATCGAGTAAAGGGGCGGCGAGACGTCATTGCGATAGGAACGCCCCTCCGCGACGCTGTTTTGCTGTGCGTTCGGAGCCTGCGCCGTGAGGGAAGGCCCGGAAAGGAATCCGGAGGCGAGGAACGCACAAAGAAGACCTACCGAGCAGAGAAGAAGGCTCAGCAGGATGTTAAGGCGCGAAGAAGCAGAGCAATGACACTTAGGCTGGTTCATAAGGAGTGATAGTTACTGAGGAGGAGTTAGAGGTGACTGAGGACGATGCTAACCATGCCTTAAATGAAGTCACGATGTTTTGAATTACATTTTTGACAGGATCGAGTGGGAGAATCGCGCGCCAACTCCCGCGGGTTTTGCCTGAATCCGAATGTCGGCTATCAGTTCAACCGCGACGGAGTTCTAATTCGTCGGATTGGAAAAAATATTGTCCGCAGAAACATTCAACAGAACTGCTTGAGCATCTCCACGGAACAAGAAGTGTTGGCGCCGACGCCGGTGGCGGTGAGCGAACCCGGTTCGTGGATCATCAACGGCGTGCGGCTGCGGATCTTTCTGGTTTCGTTCACGCTATTGTTCTTCGAGCTGCACTGCATTCGCTGGATTCCGGCTTACGTCAGGTATCTCAGTTATTTCACGAATTTCATCCTGCTTGCTTCGTTCCTTGGCATGGGGCTCGGCATCCTGACCGCGCGGCGCGCGACCTTCCGGTTTCCGCCGTTCCCGCTCATGGTGTTGCTGCTTGCCGCGGTGGTCGCGCTCAATCGATTCGAGCTAAATATTTCTTCGACCGATGTCCTCTACTTCGGCTCCGGAATGCACGGCGTGGCGCGGGCGGAGAGTTTCATTCTTCTGCCGCTGATCTTCTCGTTTGTGGCGGCGGCGTTTATTCCGCTCGGCCGAACGCTCGGGTTGCTCTTCACCCAGACGGCTCCGCTCACCGCCTACACCTTCGATATCCTGGGCAGTCTCGCGGGCACGGCCGCATTTTTCGTCATCGGCTTTTTCGCGCTTCCGCCGATCTACTGGTTTGCGGTGCTCGGCCTGCTGGTTCTGGTCCTCAGCACAAAGCGGCAATTCATTCATTCCGCCGGAATGCTGATCGCCGCCGCCGGCATTGCCTTGTTCCTTCAACGCGGCACCTACTGGTCGCCCTACTACAAGATCACGCTCACGCCCGCGACGCCTGCCGGCTACAACCTCGACGTCAACAGCATCGGCCACCAGAGCATGATCCCATGGCGGAACAAGGAGCCGTTCTACCGCCGCGTTTACGAACTCTTCCCCGGCGCGTCGTTCGAACGCGCGCTGATTCTCGGCGCGGGGAGCGGATCCGATACCGCGACGGCCCTCGCGAACGGTGTGCAGACGGTGACCGCGGTCGAGATCGATCCGGTCATCATGAAACTGGGTGCGAAGTTTCACCCAGACCAGCCTTACTCCGATCCGCGGGTCCGTTTGGTGAATGCGGATGGCCGCGTCTTCCTGCGCAATACGAACGAGAAATTCGATCTCATCATCTTCGCGCTGCCGGACTCACTCACGCTTACTTCGAGCATCGCCAACCTGCGGCTCGAGAGTTTTCTCTTTACCCAGGATGCGCTCGCGGCCGCGCGCGACGCGCTCTCGCCCAACGGCGTGCTTGTGCTCTATAATTATTACCGCGAGCCGTGGTTGATCGAGAAGCTGGCCAGCATGGTCGGGCGCACTTTTGGCCGCGACTCGTTTGTCTCGACCTACGGTGGCCAGGGGCGCGGCGCGGTGATCGTGAATGGGCCGAGGTTAGGTGAGATTCCGGCGGGCGCGTTCGGTCGTTACCGGGAAGAGGCTTCTTCCCCAGCGGACAAGGAGCTCCGCGTAACAGGCGAAGGATTTTTTGCCGCGACGGACAAACCGCCGGCAACGGACGATTGGCCATTCATCTATCTGCCGAAGAAATCGTTTCCCGCGATTTACCTTCGCGGCCTGGCAGTGATCCTGGCCATCTCGCTGGCCGCGATTTTTCTGGTGGCGCCGCGCAGCATACTTAGGCGCTTTGACTGGCACATGTTCTTTCTCGGCGTCGCCTTCGCCCTCCTGGAAGTAAAAGCACTGACTACTTTCGCGCTCCTTTTTGGCAGCACCTGGAACGTCAACTCGCTCGTCTTCTTCGCGATCCTTACAAGTGTGTTGATCGCGGTCCTGGTCAACGCCCGATTTATGTTTCGCCGAATCTGGATTTTCTACGTGTTGCTCTTTGGCATGCTCGTCTTGAATCTTGTGGTCCGGCCCGAAGCGCTCCTCCTGCAAAACGCGATCGCGCGTTACGTCATCGCGAGCAGCCTCATCTTCGCGCCCGTTTTCCTAGCGAACGTGATCTTCTCGAATTCATTTCGCGAGACGGAACTGGCCGATGTGGCGTTCGCCTCGAATCTCCTCGGGATCATGGTGGGCGGAATGCTGGAATACTTCAGCATGCTCGCCGGCTATCACATGCTGCTCGTCGCCGTGATCGCGTTCTATTTTTTGGCGATGGTGCTGCGGGCGCGGGCGAAGTTGGTGAGGTCGTAAAGCTATCTCTGCTTGCGTTCGTCCACGGAGACGATCTGGAGGTCGTCGGCGCCGGTCTTTTCGAGGAGGAGGGTCTTCAGGACCTTGCCGGAGGAGTGCTTGGACGCGTTTCGTAGTTCGTAGTGGAGAGGAAATGACACTTTCAGTTTGTCGTCCGCGGCGCTGATCTCCGGTTCGCCCGCCAGCGAAAAGGCGCGCTGCGGCCAGCGATTGTTGTAACGTTGCAGATCGCGCCGGATGGTTTCACGGGAGACGCCGGGTTTGCCGAAATAATTGACGCGCTCGGCGAAGAATTCTGTCTCTGCGCCGACTCGCGGATCGAGTCCGGCCAGGACGAAAGCGGCGATGTAATCCCGGAGACGTTCGCGATTGTAGTTTGCGGAAGAAGGAATCGCCGGGGCCGTGGCCGGCGTCGGAGCGGGAGGGGCTGAAGCTCTCGTCGTGGCTGGCGATTCGGTCGGTTTGATCTTTCGCGCATCCTCGGCGACGAGGCGATTTAGATATTCCTGGTCGGTCTTTCGCAGAGAACGCCAGGCTTCCTCGCCGAAGCCGCGCAGGGGGAGTTCGGACTTCGCCGTCGATACCCCGAGGGCCTGGGTCGTCGCCCCATCGAGTTTGCCCGTAATCTGGAGTCCGTTCCGAATCTGATAACGGGTGATGGCGACGGACGTGTCGCTGTCGTAGCGGCCGTTTATTTCGCCGAAATAAAAGCCGCCAGTTTTCAGCCGAGTTTGAGCCGCGCGGACCGTTTCATCGGCGCGTAACGAACCGGCGGCGCCGAGGCTGACGGCCAGGAGACAGAGAAAAAATCGTTTCATCACCGAGGAATCGGATGTCGGCGGCAGGGAGGTCGGAACCCGCCTGCGCTAAGCTCCGGCGCGGCCAGCAGAGGCGGGCCCGTCAGGCCGTAGCCTCACATCCACGGAACTCCGGTGGAACAGCTCATTGGACGGCTGGCCAGCTGCGGTTGCATCCGAATGGTGCGCGCGATGTCGCGCGTCTCTTCAGCCAAGTGCGCGTAGGAATAAAAATCGACGTGGCGAACATCCCTCTCGGCCCTGCCGTCGCGAAAGCAAAGCTGGATTCGTAGGATCGTGGCGCAAGGCTGACCGAGAACCAGG
>JALYIN010000341.1 GCA_030775765.1 Verrucomicrobiota bacterium | reverse complement strand
GCCCGAAGCTATCGTGTGCGACCTGCTTCTGCCCAAAATAAGCGGCCTTCAGGTTTGCCGTGCGATCCGCGAGAAGCTGGACCTTGCCCGGATCATCATCATGGCAGGCCGCCGTTACAACATCGATCGCGAAGCCGTCCTGGAAGCCGGCGGCGATGATTACTTCGTCAAGCCACTCAAATGGGAGAAGCTGGCGGCTGCCATCAAACGACCGCGGCGACGCCCAGGTAAGCTGGCTGGCCGCGACTCGCGCTCGCTGAAATTCCATCCGCCCTCGACGCGGATCAAATTCTGGGGCGTTCGCGGATCGATTCCGGTCCCAGGACCGTCGACCATAGGTTACGGAGGCAACACGACTTGCGTCGAAGTCCGCACCAACGGGAACATAATTATCCTGGATGCGGGCTCGGGAATTCGCGAGCTGGGCCTCGCGCTCAACCAGGAATTCGGCGACTCTCCGATGAACCTGACGTTGCTGCTGACCCACACGCATTGGGACCACATCCAGGGACTTCCATTTTTCCTGCCCGCTTACCAGGCGAAGAACACGATCAACGTTTATGGCTACCAAGGCGCCCGTGACGGCCTCGCCACGATCCTCGCCGCCCAAATGGAACTGCCTTTCTTTCCAGTGAGCTGGAAGAACCTGCCTGGCACGATCAAGGTCCGGGAGCTCAGAAAGATGGAGTTCACCGTCGGCGATGTCCGGATTCGCTCGCGCTTCCTGAATCATCCCGGGGTCTGCGCCGGCTACCGGCTTTTCACCAAGGAAGGCTCGATTGCGTTTTTGCCGGATAACGAGCCGTTCGAGCCGTTGAAACTGAAGCTGGCGGAACGTGACGGGATCCACGCTGAACGCGCCCGCGCCCAGGCGGTCGTGCAGCGCTCTAAGCTTGTGGAATTCCTCAAGGACGTCGATGTCCTGATTCTCGACACCCAATACACTGACGAAAAATACCAGGAGCACATCGGCTGGGGCCACGGTGCGCTCAGCCGCGTGATATCGCTGGCGCTAGAAGCGCGGGCGAAGAAACTGTTCATGTTTCACCACGATCCCAGCCACGACGATCGCCAGATCGAAGAGATGCTGGAACGCGCCCGCCTGCTGGTGGTGGAAAGCGGCCGCCAATTGGAAGTGGAAGCCGCGCGCGAAGGCGCGGAAATCTGGTTGAGCGGCGGCACGCCTGCCCGATAGTAATTTTCTTCGACTTGCAGCCCGGGTCTGGAGCGTCTAGGTCAGTCGCCCGGCCATCGATGCCTCGTAGTGTAATGGTAGCACGAGAGATTCTGGATCTCTTTGTCTAGGTTCGAATCCTAGCGAGGCAGCCACTCCATTTTCAATTAAGGCAGATTCAGGGCGCGGCGAACGGGGACGGTGAGCGTTCCGGTGACGCGCTGAACGTGATTTTTTTGCACGCGCGCGATGGCTTCGGAGACCACATCGGACATGATGCCGTCGATCGGGCCGCAGTAATAGCCGCGATTGCGGAGCACTGTTTGGAGGGACGAAACGTAGGCTGGATCGCGCAGCAGTTCGTGACGCGATTTGAAATAGTAATAGAGCCGCGAGCCAGACCGGGGAAAATAATCGGTCGCATCCACGTTCGACATTTGGTGCAACCGGCCCCATTCATCTCGCGGCGCGAGCGGATTGCTGGAATGGAAAAGTGGATCATCATCCGAAGCGGAGGCAGAGAATGCGACCAGGGAAATGGCCAGGGCGATGGCGGAGCGGCTAAGTTTGCTAGTAGTCATAAGCGGGAAGACTTTTGAAGTTAATCACGAATCGCCTGGGCGGGCGAGGGCGAACTGTAGTCAGCGGCGCCGCGGGTCTTCGCGTAGCAATAGCAGTCACGTGGAGTCTTGGAGACATTCGGATGCAGCGAAAATTTCCTCAGAATACCTTCCTGGTTGAAGCCGTTCCTCTCGAGCAGCCGCGCCGAAGCCTCGTTCTCCAGATCGCAAACCGCCCACACCCGGAACACGGAGGGAATTGAGAAGGCCCATTGGACGATCGCACCTACCGCTTCACTCATGAAACCTTGTCCCCAGAAAGGTCTGGCCAGAAGGTATCCGAGATTGATCCCCTGGTCCTCCCGCGCAGAAATGGCGCCGACCAATTCCCCGCTACCGCGCCGAAAGATCAGCCAGCAATACGATTTTCCGGAGCGCCAGCTTTCCAAAAATCGCTCGACGATTTCCTCGGCGTCCTTCGGATCGCGGTGCGGAAGAAAGGTCAGGTAACGGACCACCTCCGGATCCTGCGCGTAGGTGGCGAAGATCAGCGGCGCGTCTTCCGGGCGCGGTTTGCGCAGGAGCAGTCTCTCCGTGGCCAGAGATTCGGGCGGGACGATTCGCGTGTCAGGCATCGGGAACATCGGCGCGCCGGCGTGCCTGGAAGAAACTTTGGAGAAGCCCTGAGCATTCCAGCGTGAGAACGCCGGAGGTAATCTCGCAGTGGTGATTGAGCGAAGGCATTTGCAGGAGGTTGATCGTTCCGCCGGCGGCGCCGCTGCGGGGATCGGCGCAGCCGAAAATGACGCGGCGCATGCGAACGTGGACTAACGCGCCGGCGCACATCGCGCAGGGTTCCTTGGTGACGTAAAGGTCGCAATCGTTCAGGCGCCAGTCTCCCACTGCCGCCTCCGCCTGCGTGATGGCGAGCATCTCGGCGTGCGCGGTCGCGTCCTTGAGCAGCTCCACCTGGTTGAAGGCGCGGGCGATGATCCTGCCGCCACGCACGACGACGGCGCCGACCGGGACTTCTTCCTGTGCGAACGCCTTGCGCGCCAGGCGCAGCGCTTCGTTCATGAAAGATTCGTCGGTCGGCTGGTCGATCAAGTTATCCATGAAAAGGCCTAACGATTAGCGACCGGGTGATACGGCCATTGCCCGTCGATCAGGCGAAATAAGTGTAACCATGAAAACGATCTGCGCACTGCTCGTCATTTGCTTTCTCCCGTTTGCCGCGGCGACCGCCGCTACGGAACAGGAAGTCGTCAACCAATCCGCCAAAATTCTGCGGGACTTCAAGCGGATGCCGGAAAGAGGCATTCCGCGAAGCGTGCTGCGGAACGCGAGGGGCCTGGCGATCATGACCGTGGTCAAAGTTGGATTCGGCCTCAGCGGAAAAGGTGGCCAAGGCGTCGTCGTGGCACGGACGGGTAACGGCTGGTCGGGTCCGTCATTCATTGGCACAGGCGGCGCAGGCTGGGGCCCACAGATTGGCGCCCAAATCACCGAGTTCGTTTTCATTCTCAACACCAACCGCGCGGTGCATGCGTTTTCCCGTGATGGAAATCTCACTTTGGGCGCCGACGCAAGCGTAGCCGCGGGTCCCGTCGGTCGCGAAGCGGAAGCCGCCGTCACGCCGACGGCCGCCGTCTACACTTACAGCCGAACCAAAGGCCTCTTCGCGGGCGTTTCGCTCGAAGGCACCGTAATCGCGACTCAAAAAACGGCGAACGCGCGTTACTACGGACGCGGCGTCAGCGCGGGGGATATCCTCAGTGGGAGCGTGGCCGCGCCCCCGCGCGCGCGTGTGCTCGAGGCAGCGCTCGGGCGTTGATCCACGCGAGGACTATTTTCTTTACAACGGCGTGTTGAGTTCGGCACGTTCCCAGACGTGCGGACGGTCGTTGTTATCGGATCCCTGTTCATCGGCGTCACCATCTCCCTCGCGCAGAATCAGGAGCGCAAGCTGATCGACCGCCTTTTGAAACCGGACACCACGCTGACGAATCCAGCGCAAAACAAGAAGTTCGCTAACCCGCGCCCCGCTTCATTCGATAAACCCGTTTCGTTTCGCTCCTTTTATTCGCCTAAGAAGACTGCGCCAAAAACCTTCCTCGAAGCGCGGGAACTCACTCCGCGCCAATTTGCCGCCCGCCATTTTCGCGCAGGGGATTCGACCGCGAACGTTTCGCCCCGCTCCCAATTAAAAAATACCGACACGATGATCGCGACGCCGGCGGTCAACGCGGGCACCCGGGTCGCGCCTGAGAGCACCACCAGCAAGACCACGCTGGTCCGTGATTACCCGGGCACTCGACCGTTTCTCGACCAGGGCAAGAGTCAAAAATCGCTCTCGGCTCAGAACAAGCAGCTCACGATCGAGCAGGTGCGCGAACTCTTGAACAAGAATAAGTAGCCTCCAGCTACCAAACTCGAGCGCACATGCAACCGGACGAAGCCCTTTCCCTGCTCAAACAGGGCGCGGCCCAGATCATCAGCGAGGCGGAGCTGCAGGCAAAACTCGCGCTCGGCCGCCCGCTCCGCGTCAAGCTCGGCGTCGATCCAACGAGCCCGGACCTCCATCTAGGTCACGCGATCATTTTGCGGAAGCTGCGCCAGTTCCAGGATCTCGGACACGAGGCGATCCTGATCATCGGCGATTTCACTTCGATGATCGGTGACCCGAGCGGACGCTCGGTGACGCGGCCCCAACTTTCGCGCGACCAGGTCGAGGCCAACGCGGAAACATACCGCGCCCAGGCGTTCAAAGTCCTCGATCCAGCGGGAACGAAACTGGTCGCCAATGGCGATTGGTTTTCAAAGATGGGCTTCGAGGAAGTGATCCGCCTCAACAGCATGGTGACATTGCAGCAGATGCTCCAGCGGGAGGATTTCCGGAATCGGATCGATCACGCCCAGCCCATCCACGCCCACGAAATCCAGTATCCGATCATGCAAGGCTGGGACTCGGTCATGGTCCAGGCGGACGTGGAACTGGGAGGGACCGATCAGCTCTTCAACAATCTCGTGGGCCGCGATCTCCAGAAACAGGAAGGCCAGCCGCAGCAGGTCGTTCTGGTATTGCCAATCCTGGAAGGCCTCGACGGCGAAAAAAAAATGAGCAAGACCCTCGGGAATTATGTCGGCCTCGCCGAGCCGGCGCCAGAAATGTTCGGCAAACTCATGAGCATCTCGGACGAATTAATGGGGCGCTACTATCCGTTGCTCTTGGGCAAGCCGTTAGACGCATCCGCGCATCCGCTCGAGGCGAAAAAGCATCTGGCTTCGGTGATCGTCGAAACGTATCACTCGCGCGCAGCGGCGGAGAAAACCCTGGAACAATGGAACGCGCGCTTTAGCGAAAAGCGGCTGGCCGACGCGGACCTGCCGGACTTCGCCGCGGAAAGTACCGACCTTGTGTCGATCGTGGTCTCCGCCTACGCGAACGTATTTTCGACAACGAAATCCCGCGCCGACGTTCGCCGTTTAATCGAACAAGGCAGCGTTCAGCTCAATGGCGAGAAGCTCCGCGATCCGAAAGCGGTGATTGCGCTGGAACGCGGCCGCGTTCTTCGCCTCGACAAGACACGGGCGGTCCGGATCGCCTGATCTGTACAAACAGAAGAGCACGAAGTCCCCCGAATTCGTGCTCTTCCTCTAAGACAGCAGTCCCTCTATGCCGTTGCTGTCTCGAACATCGAAAGCATCGGCGTGCGCTCCACGACGGGCGCCGCAATGCCTTCGAAATGCGCGCGAATGCTCCGCAACTCCGAGGTCACGAATGCATCCACAAAATGAAATCGCCGGTCGAGCCAGGCGAAAAGCTTGCTCTTGATCTCGTAGTGGAGGGCAAGCGTCACTTCCGTGCAGCTCGGCCGGATCTCGGTGAACTCCACCAAGCCCATTACGTCGAGATTGCCGCCGGTGGATTCAAACGCGAACTGGTCGGGAGTATCGCACTCCACCGACAACAGGACTGTGCGCGCTTCGAAGCCCAGCGGGCCCCGGAAACTAAAATCCACGGTCTTGGAGGAAGTGACCGTGGCCTTGGTGACCATCACGAACTGCCGCCGATAGGATTGGATGCTCGCGAGGCGTGATTTACACTCATCGAGCGACTGATTCATGTGCAGGGTTTTTTGTAGCAACATAGGTATGCCACCACTCGAGCAATGGGTATGCCGGACAACTCTCACCTAGGGAAGCGCTTCCGCGAGGCCCAAATGGTGTCACTTTCGTTAACACTTGTGTCAATTTCGTGCCGGTTTTGGGCCTACACAAGCCTGTCCAAGAAGCCCGTGAAAAGGCGCTTCGAGCACCCGTTTTACGCCGCCTGCCGCCGCCGCGCTTCAATCGTTCCTATCATCGATTGGAAAATCTTCAGGCCATCGGCGCTGCCGAGCCGCTCTTCGCACGCCCTATCCGGATGCGGCATCAGCCCGAAAACGTTACCCTCGGCGTTGCAGATGCCGGCAATATTTTCCACGGAACCGTTTGGATTTGCCGGCGCGTCGATCCGGCCGTCGGCCGTCGCGTAACGAAGAATGATTTGCCGTCGCTCGTTCAGCTCCCGCAAGGTCGCTTCGTCGGCAAAGTAACAGCCTTCGCCGTGCGCGATCGGCAACCGGAGCAACGAACCCTGCGGACAACCGTGCGTAAACGCGGAATCCGCGACCTCGACCCGAGTCGTCACTACCTCGCAGATGAAATGCAGAGCGCGGTTCCGCACCAGCGCACCCGGCAGCAGCCCAATCTCACACAAAACCTGGAAACCGTTGCAGGTGCCGATGACCAACTTGCCGCTGCGCGCTTCTACCGCCACGCTCGCCATGATCGGAGAAAACCTAGCGATCGCTCCGCAGCGAAGATAATCGCCATAGGAAAATCCGCCGGGCAGGACGATGGCGTCGTAACCGGTCAGCGAAGTGTTCTTGTGCCAGACATATTCTGCCCTCACGCCCGCTATCCCGTTCAATGCCGCCAGGCAATCCTGGTCGCAATTCGATCCCGGAAACTGGATCACCGCGAATTTCATTTCACCACCTCGTAGTCCTCAATCACCGGATTTGAAAGGAGATCGCGGCAGAGATCATTGAGCCGCGCCTCGAGATTCGGCGTCTTGTCATCCACTTCGATCTCCAGATATTTTCCGATCCGCACCGATTGCACTTCCGGCATTCCGAGATGCTGCATCGCGTCGCGCACCGCCGCTCCTTGCGGATCGAGCACCGCTGCCTTCGGGGTGACGACGACCTTGACTTTCATGCCGCAATATCAGGAACCGGACACGGCTGGACAAGCGCAATCATCACGCCGTTTCGCGCACGACGTCTCCAGGTCTTTTGTCCTCGCGCAATCCCAGGAAAACCGGCTGTCGCAACTTTCCGTCGCGGGTCCATTCGGCAAACTTCACCTGGCAAACAAGCGCGGAATTCACCCACTCGATCTTGCGCATCATCGCCGGCGTGATTCCCTGGACCCATTGGCCACCTTGTTTGGAAGGCAGATCCGCAAACGGACAATCGTCTCGCTTCTCGCTCTTGAGTTTCTTATGCAGCGCGGCGAGCGACTTGGTGTCGAAGCCCGTTCCCACTTTGCCGGCAAAGAGAAATTTTTTCTTTTCGTAGTAGCCGACCAGAACGGCACCGAAATGCTGTCGCGCCCCTTGCGGCGGCGTGAATCCGCCAATGACAAATTCCTGTTCGTTAAGGCACTTCAACTTGATCCACGCGCCGCTCCGTCGGCCCGGCTCGTAAACGGAATCCCGCAGCTTTCCGATCAATCCCTCGAGCCCGCGGCGTTTCACCTCACCCAATAACGCGGACGCGTCGCCGCCGATCTCACCCGAAAAACGGACGGGATCGCCAACGTTATCGCATAGTTGCGCGAGCAATGGCTTGCGACCTGCCAAAGGCAGTCCAACCAGACTTCTGCCGCTGAGCTGAAGCAGATCGAAAACATAAAAGCAGATCGGCGATTTGCGGCCCTCCATCTCCAATCCCTGGAGCAACTGGAACGATGAACGGCCTTCCGCATCGAGCGCGACGACCTCGCCGTCGATCACGGATTCATCGACTGGGAGATTCTTCACCGCTTCCGCAACCTCCGGATACCGCGTGCTCAGCTCATTCCCATTACGCGAGATAAGGCTGACTTTGCTGCCGTCCTTGATCGCGCAGGCGCGGATGCCATCGAACTTCAGCTCATAACTCCAATCGCCGGAGGTCGGCGCCGCGTCGAGCAACCGGGGCTTCATCGGATCGATAAAGCGCGGTTTCGCGGCCGGCAGTTTCGCTAACGCTTTCTCTGTTAAGGACGGCCCGGCGCTCGATTTATCTTTTTCCCGGCGATCCTCTTTTTTTTTAAGCGCGAATTTAATCCGCGACTTCAGAGTCGGCTTCTTGTCCTCCTCCGCGCGATTCGATTGCCACTCCGCGTCTTTCTGCGCTGCGATTTGGGCCATCGTGCGACCGGTCTTGACCGATTGATCGTCTCGCTTTTTCGAAATCGGTTTGATCCCCGTCCCGCTCTTCAAGAGCAACCACTGCGTCTTTCCTCCGTCCATTCGCGTTCGGATCAGGGACCATTCGCCCTTGGCC
>JALYIN010000340.1 GCA_030775765.1 Verrucomicrobiota bacterium | reverse complement strand
ATTCTGATCTGCCAATGCCCCTGGATATCGCTGATCTCCCGAAGCCGGTTTTTGGCTACATCGGTGTCGTTGACGAACGGATCGATTACGATCTCCTGGCCGCTCTGGCGGACTCTACTTCGGGCAGCGTCGCGATTATCGGTCCATCGACGAAAGTCGATCCCGCAACCTTCCCCAAGCGCAAAAACCTACATTGGCTTGGGGGACGCGAATACCGGGAGCTTCCAGCGTATGCGAGCGCGTTCGACGTTTGCCTGATGCCTTTCGCCTTGAATGACGCCACGAAATTCATCAACCCGACCAAGGCGTTGGAATATATGGCGACGGACAGACCGATCGTTTCCACTGCGATCGAAGACGTAGTCGTGCAATTTCACGACGTGGTAAATATCGGCCGAACCCCGGAAGAATTTCTGAAGATGTGCGGGCGGGCCGCGAAAACTCCCAATCGGCTCCAGACCCGGCGGGGGCTCGCGATCGCCGCGAACAGCTCGTGGGATTCGATCGTTCAGCAGCTGGACGAGCACGTTCTTGATATCGTGAGCCGCAAACGCTCGGTGGCGACGGACGCCGCCTGATTCGAGATCCTATGTTCGACTACCTGATCGTCGGCGCTGGATTTGCCGGGAGCGTTTTGGCCGAGAGGCTGGCCAGCGGACTGGGGAAGCGCGTTCTGATTTGCGATCAACGCCCGCACATCGGCGGAAACGCGTATGACGAATACGACGCGGCCGGCATTCTGGTTCACCGTTACGGGCCCCATATCTTCCACACCAATTCTGCGGACGTTTTTAATTATCTCTCCAGGTTTACGGAGTGGCGGAACTATGAGCATCGTGTCCTCGCGCAGGTCGACGGGCAGCTTCTGCCCATGCCGATTAATCTCGACACCATCAACCGGCTTTACGGCTTCGATCTCGACTCTGCCGGCATGGAAAAATTCCTGGCGTCCGTCGCGGAGAAACGGGAACCGGTGCGGACCTCGGAGGACATTGTTCTGAGCCGGGTGGGTCGTGATCTCTACGAGAAATTTTTCCGGAACTACACCCGCAAGCAATGGGCTCTCGATCCTTCCGAGCTCGATGCCCAGGTCGCAGCGCGCATCCCGGTGCGCACGAACCGCGACGACCGTTATTTCACGGACCAGTTTCAGGCCATGCCGAAGCGGGGCTTCACCCGTCTCTTCGAAAACCTTCTCGATCATCCGAACATCTCGATCCTGTTGAATACCGATTATCGGGAAATCGCGGACGAGATTCCTTATCGTTCGATGATTTACAGCGGGCCGATTGACGAATTCTTCGACTTCCGTTTTGGCAAACTGCCGTATCGCTCCCTGCAATTCCGGCATGAAACTCGCGATTGCGAAAGGTTCCAGGGGGCAGCGGTGGTCAATTTTCCGAATGAACATGACTACACCCGGATCACTGAATTCAAATATCTGACCGGCCAGGAACACCGGAAGACCAGCATCGTCTATGAGTTTCCGCGCGCGACCGGTGATCCGTATTATCCGATTCCGCAGGCAGCCAACGCGGCGCTTTACAGTCGTTATCGGAGTCTCGCGGAGACCACGCCGAAGGTCCGCTTCGTTGGGCGGCTCGCGACCTATCGGTACTACAACATGGATCAGGTGATCGCCCAGGCGCTCACTGTTTACAAAAGCATTGTCGGCGAAAGCCGCGACGCGCAAATCGGCACGAATGAAAATGGCAGCCATCAGGCCCCTCGAACTCTGGGGCGGAGTCGAGTGTACAGTCAATCGAGTCGGTAACCGGTTTCTCAACCAGCTCGAGCGGAGCGGCCACTGGGAGCGGGAGAGCGACCTCGATCGTTTCGCCGAGCTCGGTCTGCGCACGCTTCGCTTTCCCCTTTTGTGGGAAACGCTCTCGCGAAATGCGGGTGGAGAGATCGATTGGACCTGGAGCGACCGCCGCCTCGCTCGCATGCGTGAGCTGGGAATTCGTCCCATAGCAGGATTGCTCCACCATGGCAGTGGGCCGCTTGGGACGAATCTGCTCGATCCGGGATTTCCGGAAAAGTTCGCGCGCTATGCGGCGACCGTGGCGCAGCGTTATCCGTTTCTGGACGCGTACACGCCGATCAATGAACCGCTGACGACCGCCCGTTTCAGCGCTCTCTACGGCCATTGGTATCCCCACGCCGTCGACGCCCGCAGTTTCGCGGCCGCTCTGGTCGCGCAATGCCGCGCAATTGTCCTGGCGATGCGCGCCATCCGCGAAGTCCGGCCTGATGCGCAGCTCATCCAGACCGAAGAT
>JALYIN010000339.1 GCA_030775765.1 Verrucomicrobiota bacterium | reverse complement strand
ATTCGGTGCTGGATCGCTCCGCGTGACGTCCTACCCGGTCGGTCCTACTCGGGGGAAATCACCCGCGCCATCCAACAGAGCCGGGCGTTCGTCCTGATTTTCTCCGAGCATTCGAATAACTCGGAGCAGGTCCTGCGAGAGGTGCAGCTCGCAGCGAACTCGCGTTTGCACATCGTCCAGTTCCGTATCGATGCCGTCGCGCCAAGCGATGACCTGGAATATTACTTGAACGGTCCGCATTGGCTGGATGCAGTCACTCCGCCCCTCGACGCGCATCTGGAGCGACTCAAGAGCTCGATGAAAGCGCTGCTCGCTTTGCCGCGCGGCGCCGAACCAGAGACAACGTCCGCGCCGGCACCGGCACCCGCGATCGCTCCCGTTAGCCGGCCTCCCCCGCCCGCCGGAAGCATTTCGCCATCGGTCTTTGCGCCTCAGTCGCCAGCGCCGGGATCGTCAAATCTTTGGAAATTTATCGCCCTGGGTGTCGCCGTGGTCGCGGCGCTGGGCTGTGTCGCTTTCGTGGTGATCTTCGCGCTGCTCCAGCCGAAACCGCCGGCGAACGTCCACTCGAAGCCGGCGCCCCGAGTCGCGGTCGCGCCTTCTTCCACGAGCGAGTTGGTGAGCACGGAAGAAGCAGAACGCTATGTGAGGGAATTCAATCGCGACATGGAACGCGGCGATCTCTCGAGCACGACCGCCCTGCTCGATGACACAGTCGATTACTACTCGTTTGGTCCCAAGGGTAAGGCCTTTGTCGCGGAACAATTGAAACAGTATTTCGCCCTCGTGCCCGTTCGGTCCTTTGTCGTTGGAGACGTTCAGGTGCAACCAGGCCCGAAGCCGACGGTTGTCACCGTGATCTTCGACACGCGCTACTCGGTGCGCGATGCGCTCGGAAACCTGAGCACCGGTCGCACCCGCACCGAATGGGACTTGGTGCGCCGCGCCGATGGCCTCAAGATCGCTCGCACGAATTGGATGACGTATCCCGACGCGACCCCGGCGCGCTGATTAGCGACCCAAGTCGAGGGACAAATGGCCAAGATTACTCTGATCTCCCTGCCCTACGATTCGGGCAGGTGGAACGAAAGAATGGGGCGCGGTGCCACTGACCTGATCGAGAGCGGACTGGCCGAGCACCTTCGCTCGCAACAGCACGATGTCGAGGTTCACACCGTTCGGCTTTCGGAAAAGCTTCATTCCGAGGGGCAGGCGCTGGTGGCGTTGCAAAACCTCGCGGTCCCGATCGTTCGCGAAGCGCTCGCCGGCGGGCGACGCGTTCTGATTTTGAGCGGGAATTGCGGACCCGCGGCCCTCAGCGCAGTCAGCGCCCTCAATCCGGGGACGACCGGCGCGGCCTGGTTCGATGCGCACGCCGATTTCAACACGCCAGAGACTTCCGCGTCCGGCTTCCTCGATGGAATGTCGCTCGCCATTCTGACCGGCCGTTGCTGGCCCGCCCTCGCCGCGCGCTTTGCCGATTTCTTGCCCGTGCCGGACGCGAACATTGTTCTCGTCGCCGCGCGCGACCTCGATTTGCCGGAGGCGACGGCATTGAGCCAGTCTGTGATTACCACCGTCGCGCCGAGAAAAATGGAGGCATTCGGGCGAGCGGTCGAAGCGTTGTCGGAGCGGGTCGAAAATATTTATGTCCATCTTGATGTCGACGTTCTCGATGATTCGGAAGGACATGCGAACTCCTATGCTTCCGGCGGCGGCCTATCGGCCCAGGCGCTTTATTCCGCGCTGGAAACTCTCGAGCGGACCGGCCGAATCCGCGTAGGCAGTATCACTTCATACGAGCCAGCATGCGATCATCGCGGGAGCATCCGCGCAATAATTCAAAACGCAGCGACGATCCTGGCCGGCGGCGGATTACCCTCGCCCCGCAGCCTGACGAAGATCATGGGTGGCCGCAACTCCACGCCTTAGCAATGTACCTTCGCTTAATATTTGAGTCATTTTGCGTGTCAAATGTCCAAATCGCCGCACACGGGACCACCTCTGCAAAAGGCTGTGCAACTCCCATGCACACCTTAATAAAGGGGGAATCCGGCGGCCCGGGTCCATCCCTGGAGGCAAACTTTGAGCGCTTCACGACGTACATTTGAGTTCCAAGGGTTTATCGCCGCTGGCTCCGGCGCGCCCATCGCCTCATATTATAGTCGTGTAAATGTGATGGCTGCGAAGTGCTTGTTGAGCAGTTCAGTAAGGTATTGGGTGGTAGCGAGCGAAGTGTTAACACGAGGCTCCAACGCTACCGATCCGCCTCGCACGCTTGCCAAAGCGAAACCCTCAGCGGCATTGATTACAACTTCTGCCGTCTTGTTGTCGCGCTCTCGAATAGTGAAGTTACAGTCGCTCCGTTCAGTCATAACCTGAGATCGAAAGCGACTGCTCAAAAGGCCGTATCAAAAACTTCGCGCAGATTGCGCGCAGCTTCCCGCGTTTGATAAGTCGGTACACACTGAAGTAATCGACGCCGAGAAGATCGGCGGATTCCTGAACCGAGTACGAGAGCCGCTCTGTTTCTGCGGCGACTATTTCTGAGAGCGACGAAGAAGCAGGCGCGTCCATGAATTGAAACGTGCATCGTAAGCTCGAATGAACCGCTACCTGCTCCTGTGCGAGAGCCAAGTTCCGCGGCCTTTTTCCTAATCTATCCGAATCGAAGCACAGCGGGTCCTAATTTGCCACAAGCCCTCTCGCGTTGACAACCAATCGCCCACCCGCCCATAATCGCCGCGCGGACGTTGGTTCAAGCGCCAATTTTATGAATACCCTCTGGACTCTTTTGACTGGAGTAGTGCGAAACATCCTATCGCTTGTCCAGGCCTTTGCGTCGCGATTGCCTGCGCCACCGCCATACCCGCCGCAAACACATCGCAAGGAATTTTCGACTGAAGTCGTTAGGCCGGACGACTTGCTCGTCGTCACGTTTGATTTTTACAATCTGCAAATCACTCCAACGGTCGGTCCGAATCCGGCGCGGTTGGAGCGAAGGGAAAGCGGCAACGGTTTCATCGTCGCGCATTTTCCGCCCCAAAGTGTTGGCGAGCAGGCGTTCTTTGAAGCCACGCCGGGCAAGTCCGGTGATTCCAGCGAACCATTAGCACCCCCGCCGGTTGCGGCGCGTATCGCCGGTCCGAGCCAGTTAATTTTTCGAATCAGCGACGCGCTCCTTCCACTGGATTTTTCGCTCGAGAAACTTCTCGATGCACTCAGACAGAGCGAGACGGTCGTTCAACCGACCATTCAACGACCGCTCAGCATTCCGCCGGTCGGTGGCCGCGCAAGATTCGGCGGGACGCGCGCGCAGTTTTCTGCAGTCGAAGCGCCATATCGTCTGATTCTTTCGCCGAATCTGGAGAGCCGCTGGCAGCATGCTCTCGGCCCGGTGAAAGACTCTGCCGGAAAACACACTGAACTCTGGCATACGCGGATCAGCGCGAACGCGACCGTTGATGCGGTCTGGTCGCCCGATTACGTTGGCACGAATCCGCCGCCGCCGGACAACTTCCCCTTCCGCATGTCGCTCAATCGCCGGTATCGGCATGAGATTGTGCGCTCATCCGCGGATCGCAGTCTGCTCGGCGCGCGACCGATCGACGTGCAGCAGCTGATGCTCAGCTCGCAAGGCGCGTGGCTCAGTGTGCGCGGTCAATGGCAGACCGAACTCGATCTCTCGGAATGGCGTCACATCATGACTGCGGGCCGCGATCAATACGCGCGCATCGTTGAAGAGGGTTACCTTTTCCCGCTCCGACATCGCGCCGTAATCGTCACCATCACCGAGCGCAAAATCGCCACGGCCGAGTTCTTTCGACTCCAGCGCGGAGGAGAACCGGCCGCGTACTTGCGGCAACGAAAATTAATCTTCCTGCGCGAACCCACGAAAAGCTACCAGCATCGGCACATTCCGTTTCGCACTGCGACGATCAAAACGCTGGTCACACCGAATCTCGAGGATCCAATCAGCAGCGAAATTTTGCCCGGCGAGGCCGACAATGCGTTTTGGCCGAAAGTCGCTGGCGAAAACTTTCATTTTCACGTCATCGCAACCGATTGGGAAGGACGCGAAATCGAATTTCATGCCCCGCTTGCTTTTGTGATTCGATCGCTGGCCGATTCGAATCCGGCAAAAATGACGCAAATCGTCAATCTGTATAACGGGCTTGCCGAAGCGGATGAACGACGCTCGCGAGACATGGGTGGACAGAAGATCGCTTTTGCGCCAAGAAAACTGCCTAACGACACCACGCTCGAGACATCCAATCTCATCTTCGGAGCGATGAATACGCAGGCCAGCCCGCGCTTCCTGCCGATGATGTACAAGGCAAAGGTCGGCGTGCCGGCGGTGCAGCGCATCTCCGGCCAGAACGAGATCTCGACCATCGCGCTCGACCAGAAATTCACCGCCGGCACGGGCAACGCGATCGGTAACATGACCGAGGTCTTCGCTTATTTGACCGACAAGCAGACGCCAGTCGCGTTCCCGAAAGAGAAGGTCGGCGGCATGGTCGCGCCGGACTTCGGCATCAGCTCGCTCTCGCGCGCGTTCGGGCCGGTGGGTGGTGACCCGAAGGCTTTCGCGGATGGCACCTTCGATCCGTTCGCGATCTTCAAAGGCGTAAAACTCCTGGGCGGAATTGATCTCGGTGCAATCCTGAAGCCACTCAAAAACGCCACGCAAGACGCCGCGAGCGGCGCCATCCCCGGCTTGAAAAATGTGCGGATGACCAAGCCGGATTTAGGCGATGTCTTCGAGACCACCTACCACTGGGACATCGACGAAAAGTTCCTGGAGAGCACCGGCATCTTCAAAAAGAAACCTGGCTCAACCTTCTCGATTCACAGCGTTCTAGATACGCCGCTGAACGGCTCCCCGGCTCGTTTTACCGTCGATGGCGCGCTGACGAATTTTGCCGTCACGCTCCTGCCGACGGAAGATCCGAAGAGCCCGTTGGAATTGGTCGGACTCAATTTCGACAAAGTCGAATTCCACGCTGGCAGCAATAAGAAACTCGACTTCGGAATCGTCTTTGCCGGTTTCGAGTTTCTCGGCCCACTCCGGTTCGTGAACAAGCTGATGGAGATCATCCCGCTGGATGCTTTCAACGATCCGCCGTTCCTCGACATCATTCTTCCGCCTAACGACCATCCCGGCGTGACGGCCGGTTTCACGCTCGGCATTCCGACCGTCGGCATCGGTGTTTTCGTTCTCCAGAACATCAGTTTTGGCGCGAGCTTCTTCCTTCCGTTCATCGGCGAGCCGCCAAATTTGCGCTTGGCCTTCTGCGAGCGGCATCAACCGTTTTCCCTCACCGTTTCACTCCTCGGCGGCGGTGGATTTTTCGCCATCGATATCGGGATGGCCGGAGTGAAAATAATCGAAGCCGCGCTCGAGTTCGGCGCCGCTATCGCGATCAACCTCGGCGTGGCGGCCGGCGCTCTCTCGATCATGGGTGGCGTCTACTACCAAAAGAGCGGCGCCGGCTTTGAGCTCTCGGCCTACGTCCGCGCGAACGGTTCGCTCTCCGTTCTCGGCATCATCACGGTCTCGGTCGAGTTCTACATCGCGCTTAGTTATTCGAGCAAAGGCCTGGAGCATGGCGGCAAGCTGTGGGGCGAGGCCACGCTCTCCGTGAAAATCAAAATCGCGTTCTTCAGCAAGTCGGTCAGCATTCACCTGGAGCGCGAGTTTGCCGGCTCCGATCCAAAATTCATCGAAATGGTCTCCCCGCTCGATTGGAAAGAATACTGCAACGCGTTTGCGGATTACCCGGCCTAACGAGAAATGGAAAAACAAACCATCATCTTCACCGCGTTGCCGAATGGCCGCGATCCAGCTGATGGCGCGCTGCGGCTTTCGGTTTTCATCTCGCCGCGTCTCTGGACGGACGATCCCGCAATCAAAAAACTGAAGCTCGCGCAGTTTCCTGATTTCCTCGATTGGACCGCGCGCATCACGCCTTCTTCGTGGCAGGTGACTTTTGAAGGCGGGCCGACCTTGCCCGCCACGGTCGCAAGTGCGGCGCCGCGCGCAGATCTCTGGAGCGCGCTCTTCAAAACGGACACGGACGTGCTGCCGTTTCAATTTGATGACCATCGCGGCACGATCATCGAGACGACGCCGACCGATAAAATCCATGATTTTCTTGTCGGCATTTACGTGCGCGCGGGGAGTGAGCCAACATACGGGCAGGGGAGCAATTTGCCGACGATAGAGACCCTCGCGAACGATTCTGACCTGAGCGAAATCGCTCGCCCGAGTCAGCCGGAGCGGCCGGTGTCAACGACGCCGAGTCGGGAGCCGATCGACTTGCACGGAACGATTCCGCCGTCCGATCCGGAGCCAATTCCTGTTCCCGCGCCCGACGGCGGTCCGCATGGTTGCGGTTGGTCCGCCTGCGGATGTTTGCTTTGGCCGTTCGCGATACTCGCTCGCCTGTTCCCGTTCCTCGATCCGATCTTCGCGAAAATTTTCGGAGGAGGAAAAGCTTCGATTCCTTCGCGAGCAGGCGAAGATCCACCGGCTTATCCGAGCGCGCCTTTTCCGACTCCGCCGCCACCCGCTCCACCGAGCCCCCCGCCGGTGGAGCTTCCGCGGGAAACGATGCCGCCGTGGACGCTCCCGCTCACCGCGAACCAGGAAGCGTTCACGAAACTGACCGCGTTCGTGAAACCATGGAACGACGTCTCCGTTCCGCTCCCAACCGCCGAGGATCTGAAGGACATTTACGATTTCCACCAGATGATGGCCTCGTTAGGCGATTATCCAAAGCTGCTGCGTCTGCTCGGTCTCGTCGTTGATCTTCGAATCGCGCCCGGCGGAGCCGCGCCGCCTGCGAGCGGCACGGTCAAAGTCTCTCCGGGAATCGGATTGAATCCCGCGGGCAAGATCATCACGCCGCGCACGCATTACGAGATCACGCCGAGCGGATTTGGCGCGAAGCCGCGGCCAGTCAATTCCGAAATCAGCAACGGGTTCCTGCAACTCAACGACACAAGTCGTTTTCAAATCGTGCAAGTGGACGCCGTCGGTGCCGGAATAAAGGTGCAAAACATGGCGACAAATTTCCGCGCGTTCGCGACCAAGAAAAAGCGTTCGCCCAACATGCCAGACGATGCCGGCTTGCCCGCGCTGCGTACCGGCGGCATTTCCGTCGTGCGCCGCAATCTGATCGAAGATATCAGGACGACCTTCGATCGTTCGCATGCGCTGCAGCTTGCTCTCGCCGCACTGGACCTTTCACCACTTCCTCCGCCTCCTGCGGGAGCCGGCGTCGCCCTGCCCCCGAGCGATGAGCTTTTTGCGGAGGACCTGGTGCGCGGTTATCGCATCGACGTTTTTGATGACAGAGCAAAGACCTGGCACTCGCTCTGTCAACGCGTCGGCACGTACTATTTTCTTGAAGCGCCCGATGCTCCTGGTGGAAAGGTCTCGTTAGACCTGGAGGACGAAGGCTTCGTGCAATTCAGCGCGACCAAGCCGACAACGCCGCCGGCCCAGCCGCTTCTCAAGGCGACCGACGCGCTTTTCGTCTGGGACGGCTGGAGTCTTTGCGCGCCGCGGCCCGGCAAGTCGATCATGCCGGACAAGAAGGACGCAATCCCGAATGCAAAGGGCGAGATTCCCGTGCGACTGGAGAAACCGAAGAATGAGGCGATCACGAAATTCAAATTGGAGACAGCCTTCCGCGCAAAGGAAGGTTCGCTGCCGCGATTCCGGTTTGATTACACCTACAGGTTGCGGGCGCGTGTTTGTGATCTGGCCGGGAACAGCGTCCATAAACCGGACGCTCCCGGGGAATCCGATCCCGACTTCAAGAACGACGTTGCCGAGCAAACCGCGGACTTCCCTTGCGCGCGCTTCGAGCCGGTCGCGCCCCCCGCGATGATGTTGCGCGCGCGTCCTGTGGAGGGGGAATCGCTCGAGCGTCTTGTGGTTCGTTCGCCCGCAGTCGCGCCCACCGATAAGACGACAGAGCGGCACATCGTCCCGCCAAAAGTCTCACAGTTAATGGCGGAGCAGCACGGTCGCTTTGACCTGAAGCATAAAATGGATGACGGGAAACCCGGCTACGATCTCGCCGCGCGGGAAGCGGGCGCGTTAGAGGATGGCGCCGTGGAAGTATTCACGAGCGATCCCATTTTAGGTGAAACGCCGCCATCAAAGGTTTGGGTGCAAGCCGCGAATAAGTTTCCGCTCACTTACCTTCCCGATCCCTGTTCGCGCGGCGCTGTTCTGCTCGGCTTGAGCGGAGGGCCCGGAGAAATCATCGTCGAGCCCGGCACGAAGATCGTGAACAAAATTCCATTCGACGATCCTCTCACGGCCGACTTGTGGCCGGATCGCTTGCCCTTCCGCCTGCGGCTCGTCGCGGTGCCACGCGGCACGCCTCCGGCTGAACCGAAGTGGACGGCGGACCGCGTTCTTACGGTTGAAATTCCCGAGGCCGAAAAGCGGATCGTTCGCCTCAGTTCCTACTTCACGAGTGAAGATCTCGATCGTCAAGGCGTGTGGCAATGGATGGAGGAAAACGTGCCGGCCACGCTCGCGCAAATCAAGAAAGACACGATCGCCGGACGCAGTTGGCTTCATCTTCCGTGGCGCGAGCTCACGCTTATTCACCCAGTGCTGAAGCCGCTCGACGCGCCGTCGGTAGTTGATCCCTTGAAGGCGGCCAAGAACCTTGGTGCGACTGCGGCGACGATTACCGGCGAGGTGCAGAGCGACGCCGCCAGCACCGGTAAAGTCGATTTGTTCGCGGCATGGACGGATCCGTTAGACGATCCAGCGCAGCCCGCACCCACCACGCGCGATCAGCGCGCACATCTGTGCGAAGTGTTTGTGCCGGAAGGCGCGGCCAAGACCGCAATCCTCGACAGCGTGAAGCACAAACCGGCGTTGCATCATTTCGGCGACACCAAATTTCACTCGGTGATTTACACGCCGGTCGCGACGACCCGGTTCCGCGAATATTTTCCGCGTGCACTGACCGACGACGCGAAAAATGTCACGCTGAAAGGCGCTCCCTCGACTGCTGTCAAGATACTGAACTCGGCCCGGCCCGATGCCCCGAAAGTTCTCTACGTCGTGCCGACGTTCGCGTGGGACGAGGACACCGCGGTCACCGGAACGACCAAACGTATTCGCAAAGGAGGAGGCCTCCGTGTCTATCTGGATCGCCCCTGGTATTCGTCTGGTGAGGGCGAGTTACTCGGAGTGCTGTTTCGCGAAAACGAAAACTTTACCAGCCTCACCGAGGATTTGAAGCCGCTCGTCACGCAATGGGGCGTCGATCCGATTTGGTTGTCGCAAGGAGCGGCGCACAGCGCGGCGCGAGAGAAGCATTTCATAAACGCGAGCCCGTCGGCAAAGGTGACTCTCGCGGAAGTTGCGCAAGGCATTTCCGTTGTCGGCTACAAGGTGGAATTCGATGGCGTGCGCAAGCTGTGGTTTGCTGACATCGAGTTGGATCTAGGGCCGTCGTACACACCATTCGTTAGGCTGGCATTGGTCCGTTTTCAACCCGACTCCGTCAAAGACGCGGAGATTTCGCGGGTCGTTCGCGCTGAGTTCGCGCAACTCGCGCCGGATCGCACGGCAAGTGTCGCGACAACTTCGAGCGGTGCGGGTTCAAAGTTCAAGCTTGTTGTCACCGGGCCAACTTACGTGGCCTCGGCTGCGACGGAAGCAGCTGCGAATATCGGGAAGGAATCGGAGCGAACAGGCCGGGCAGAGATTGAGGCGCTCTTGCAGAAACGCGATCCGAACCTCGGAGC
>JALYIN010000338.1 GCA_030775765.1 Verrucomicrobiota bacterium | reverse complement strand
CCATCAGCCTGGATGTGGCGAAGGTGCACTTTCATTGCTTGAGCTTTCTCCGGAGTTCCGTCGCGACTCGCGTCGGCACAAAATCCTTCACATCGCCGCCGAGCCGCGCGATTTCCTTCACGATCCGCGAGCTGAGATAGGTGTATTCCTCCTTCGGCATCAGGAAAATCGTCTCGACGGTTGCTTCGAGCTTGCGGTTCATCAGCGCCATTTGAAATTCGAATTCGAAATCGGAAATGGCCCGCAGTCCGCGGATAACGGCCGTCGCTTTCCGAGCCAGGGCGAAGTTCACCAGCAAACCGTCCAGCGGTGCGACTTCGATGTTCTTGATTTTGCCGAGGCTGCCCCGGAGAAAGCGGAGCCGTTCCTCCAGCGAAAAGAGCGGATGCTTCTGGTCGTTGTGGGCGACGGCGACGATGACTTCGTCGAACAGTTTTCGGGCGCGATCGATGACATCGAGATGGCCATTCGTGACCGGATCGAAGCTGCCGGGATAAATGGCGCGGCGGATCATGGCAGCGAATGTCGAATGTCGAATGACGAATGTCGAATGGCCGGCGCTCAACTTTTACCGTCGAAGCTGAGAAGTTTTCGCCCGCCAGTTGCCGAGCGGGGTTTAACCTCCCACAATACCTCGCGCGAAAATGATCGAGCCTCCTTATCGGACCGTCGGCGTGGCCAGCGCGTTTTCGCCGCGATTTCTCCAGGTGCTCGCGGAGGGGAAGCGGGTCCGGGACCGTCTCTGCCGGCAGCTTCAGCTCATCTATGTCGGGGCGCGGGACGACGGGACCGCTCGAAAATTTGCGGCGGCTTTTCTGGAACTCGCGTTGCCCGAAGACTCTGCGATCCACTATCAGGAGGGTGAAGATCCGGCGGCCGCAATCCTGGAGGCGGTTCGGCTGAATGAGATCGATTTACTTGTGGCTGGAGCGTTGGAAAAGGAAGTGGTCCTGCGGCCTTTCCTGGGAAATGTCGCGCGGACGCTCGTTCGCAAGGCGCGCTGTTCCGTGATTCTTTTCACCAAGCCGGAGAGAGAACCGAAGCCGCTCTGTCGGATTGTTTTCCTGGCTGACTACTCCGACCACGGGCGCGCCGCCCTGCTCAAGGCGCTGCATCTGGCGGCTCTGGAGGAATGCGAAAAACTTTATGTCATTCGCGTTTACACGAGCTTCGATGAAGCGCGGGCGAAAGCGCGCACCGATGCGCCCGAAAGCGGGAGCGAAGGTGCGCGCACCTTGGAGGAAGAGGAAATCGCACTCGAAAAATTCATCGATTCGGCCGGGCCGAACGATGTCCCGATCGAGGCGCGTTGCATTCGAGGTAACACCGGATATGCCGCGCTCGACTTCATCCAGGCGATCGACGCCTCCCTGCTCGCCGTACCGGTCGATCCGGCGGCTTACGGCGATGGTTTGCCGGCGCACGCCGCCTGGGTCACGGACGTAATTCCCTGCAATCTCTGGGTGATCCGATAGTGCTTGTCGATTCCGGGGCCGATTGATTCTATCGCGGCCATGGATGCCGCCCGCGCCTTCCGGCCTTTCGGCGCGGCCCATCTCATCGTGATCGCGCTCACGATTTCGCTGCCGTTTGTCTTCGCGGCGTTCGCGCGGAAAAGCCGCTGGCCCTGGAGCGAGCGAATCATCGCCCGATTACTCGCTGGTCTCCTCCTGTTCAACTATGCCGGCTACGAAATTTATCTCGCGCTGACGTCCGGTTTGGCGTGGCAAAAAGCGCTGCCATTCCAGCTCTGCGATTGGGCCATGGTCGCAATTCTGGTGGCGCTGCTCACCGAACGCGAACGCTGGCTCGAGGTCGCCTACTTCTGGGGAATCGGCGGTACCCTTCAGGCCATTCTCACCCCTGATTTGAAATACGCCTTTCCCGATATTCGCTTCCTCACGTTTTTCATCGCGCACTCCGGGATCGTGGTCGCGATCGCCTTCATGATGATCATGAGAAAATTTCGTCCGCATTTCAGTTCTATCTGGCGGACGTTTGCGTGGTCGGAGGTTTATTTTGTTTTCACGATCGTGGTCGATCTCATCACCGGCGTGAACTACGGGTATCTCCTGCACAAACCGGAAGCGGCTTCGCTCCTGGATTTTCTGTCGGATCATCGCGCGGTTTACACTTTTCAGATGCATCTGCTCGCGCTCACTTTCTTCTGCGTGCTCTATCTGCCGTTCGCGATGTATGATCTCGTAACGGGGAAGAAGAAGCGCGTGGGATAACGGCGTCTGTGTCAGTGTGACCTTGGCACTTGCGGCTCGGGCATCTTGATCTACGGTGCCGGATGCTCGCGCGTCTCCATCATCATCATCGGCTCACGCCACCGGTGTTTGCGCTCGGGATGTAACTTCACACATTCAGCGATTCGCCCGCGGCACCGGAAGGTCTCGCGGGCTTTTTATTTTTACCCATGAATCTCAACTTCTCGAAACTCGATGGCGTCGTGCCGGCAGTCGTGCAGGACCATGCCACTGGCCGCGTGCTCATGGTAGGTTTTATGAACGAGGAGTCGTTTCGCCGTACCGTCGAAACTGGTGATGTCACGTTCTTCAGCCGATCGCGCGACAAGCTCTGGGTCAAAGGCGAGACTTCCGGGCATCGACTGCTCGTTAGGGAAATCGCGACCGATTGCGATCAGGATTGCGTGCTGGTGAAAGTGGAAGCGCTCGGGCTCGGCGTTTGTCATGAAGGTTACGAGAGCTGTTTTTTCCACCGACTGGAGGGCGACGAATGGAAAGAAACCGAAGCGCGCACCTTCGATCCGAAAGCGGTTTACGGCGCGAAGTGATGAAACTCAAACTCGGAATTCCCAAAGGCAGCCTCGAGCACGCGACGGTCGAGCTTTTCCGCAAGGCCGGCTTCAACATCGCGACGAGCACGCGTTCCTATTTCCCTTCAATCGACGACGAAGAGATCGAATGCATGCTCATCCGCGCGCAGGAGATGGCGCGCTATGTCGAAGACGGCGTGCTCGACGCCGGACTGACCGGCCGTGATTGGATTGAAGAAAGCGCGGCTAATGTCGAGCGACTCGCCGATCTGATTTACGCGAAGCAAAGCTTCGGCAAAGTGCGTTGGGTACTTGCGGTTCCGGAGGCCTCTGCCTTCCATGCGGTCGCTGATCTCCAGAGCAAAATCATCGCCACCGAGCTGGTCGAAACGACGAAGCGTTATCTCGCGCGTAACGGCGTGACCGCGAAGGTCGAGTTCAGTTGGGGTGCGACCGAGGTGAAGCCGCCCGTGCTCGCCGACGCCATTGTCGAGGTGACGGAGACGGGCTCCTCACTGCGCGCGAATAATCTCCGCATCATCGAGACCGTGCTCGAATCGAACACACAGCTGATCGCGAATGTGAATTCGTGGAAGGATGAAACGAAGCGGCGCAAGCTCGAAGATATCCGCATGCTGCTCGAAGGAGCCATC
>JALYIN010000337.1 GCA_030775765.1 Verrucomicrobiota bacterium | reverse complement strand
ATCCGGGACTAAGCGGGGAAAAGTGTTAGGAAAATGCGATTTTCACTCAAGATTGATGCGGCTTGCCAGGAGAGAGGCGGGGGCGGGAATCGAACCCGCGAATAGAGGTTTTGCAGACCCCGACCTTACCACTTGGCTACCCCGCCCTTGATCGCGAACGGGAGAGTAGGAGCGGCCCATCGTCGTGTCAACGAGACGGCAAATCTCCTTAATTCGGCGTTGGACGTTGGGCGTTGGGCGTTGGACGTTTTCCCCCTTCCCGCATGGCATCTCGTTCGTCCCAACTATTCGCCGCCGCCCTGCAACGGATCCCCGGCGGCGTCAATTCCCCCGTCCGCGCTTTCCGCGGCCTGGGCCGGGAACCATTCTTCGTCGATCGCGCCCGAGGCTCGCGGGTCTGGGATGTCGACGGCAACGAATACATCGATTACGTCGGGACTTGGGGCCCTGCCATTCTCGGGCACGCTCCTGCGGTCGTCATCGACGCTATCCGCGCCGCGGCGGCGTGTGGAGTCAGCTTCGGAATCCCCAACCCGCTGGAAGTCGCGATGGCCGAGCTGATTTGCCGCTGGGTCCCTTCGATCGAGAAAGTGCGAATGGTCAACAGTGGGACCGAAGCGACGATGTCCTGCCTGCGGCTCGCCCGCGGATTCACCGGCCGCGACAAGATCATCAAGTTCGAGGGCTGCTATCACGGACACGTCGATGCGTTACTGGTCCAGGCCGGAAGCGGCGCCCTCACGCACGGTCGGCCCGACAGCGCCGGCGTTCCCGCCGAATTTGCGGCGCTCACGATCAGCGTTCCGTTCAACGACATCGAAGCTGTGCGCGCAGTGTTTCGCGAGAACGCGAAAACGATCGCCGCGATAATTCTCGAGCCCATTCCAGCAAACGCCGGCCTCTTTTTCCCACGCGAAAATTTTCTCCAACAACTGCGCGACGAATGCGATCGGCATGGGGCGCTCCTGATTTTCGACGAAGTCATGACCGGCTTCCGCGTCGCTCGCGGCGGCGCCCAGGAATTGTTTGGGATTCGCCCGGACCTGACCGCGCTCGGTAAAGTCATCGGCGGCGGCCTGCCCGTGGGCGCATTTGGCGGGCGCGCGGAAATCATGGATCATCTTTCGCCGCTCGGCCCGGTTTACCAGGCCGGCACGCTCTCCGGCAATCCGCTGGCAATGGCGGCGGGCCTCGCGCAGCTCCGGGAACTGGAGCGCGTCGACGGCTGGAGCTTGTTGGAACGAACCGGCGCGCATTTCGAGGAATTAACCCGTGCCGCGCTCCGCGATCTGCGTTTGCCCTGGGTCTTCCACCGCATCGGTTCCATGTTCTGCCTCTTTTTTACCGAAAATCCCGTGATCGATCTCGCCAGCGCGAAACGCAGTGATCCCGAAAAATTCTCACGCTTCTTCAACGCCTGTCTCGATCGCGGCGTCTATTTTGCTCCATCCCAATTCGAGACCGGATTCCTTTCCACGGCCCACACCGTTGAGGACGTCGAGCGAACGGCGAGGGTGGTGCGCGAATCGCTTCACAGGCTGTAGCGGCAGGCGTGCCGCCTGCATCTTCCGGAGCAGCCGACACGGCTGCCACTACAGAAGAAGAACAGCGCCGCGTGCAGATAAAACTTTGCTTCCCCCCTCTGCTTGGTCTATCGAACCTCCGCTGTGACTTCGAATTTCTCGGGTCCGATTCGCGCCGCCGCGAAATTTTTCCTCGAAGGCGACCGCAAATTCTTCGTCAAGGGGGTTACCTACGGGCCGTTCCGCCCGGACGAGCAGGGACATTTCCTGGGCCCGCGCGATCGCGCTGAGCGCGACCTCGCCCAAATGCGCGAAATCGGTTTAAACGTCGTCCGCATCTATCACGCGCCGCCGCGCTGGTTCCTCGACGCCTGCGCGGAAGCCGGCATGCGGGTGCTCATCACCTTGCCCTGGGAGAAACACATCGAATTCCTGCGGAGGAAAATGTCCCGCGACCAGATCGCGCGGACGGTGCGCTCATCCGTGGCCGCGAATCGGGGTCATCCGGCCATCTTCGGTTATCTGGTCGGCAACGAAATCGCGAGCACCATGATTCGCTGGCTGGGCGTGCAAAGAGTGACCGAGTTCGTCGAGCACCTGATTCGCATCGGCCGGGAGACCGATCCGAACGTTCTCTATTCCTACGCGAGCTATCCGCCGACGGAATTTCTCCTCCCGCAAAATAGCGATTTCTCCTGCTTCAACGTTTACCTGCATAACCAGGACGCGTTCGAGCGTTACCTCCTGCGCCTGCAAAACCTTTCCGAAGATCGCCCGCTCATCCTGGGCGAATTCGGCATGGACACGATCCGTCACACCCAGGAGGAACAGGCGGAGATGCTAGGCTGGCACATCGATAGCGTGGTGAAATGCGGCCTCGCTGGGACGATCTTTTTTACCTGGACCGACGAGTGGTTCACCGGTGGGCAGGAGATCAGCGACTGGGCCTTTGGTCTGGTCACCCGCGAGCGGGAACCAAAGAAATCATTTTTTCTCCTGCGCGACAAACTAGGGCAGGACAACTCCGTCCTGCCACACCGCCCACTGCCGGGTTATCCGTTCGTCTCGATCATCGTCTGTTCTTACAATGGCGCGAAGACGCTGGCTGAATGTCTGGAGTCGTTAGGCCGGATCGATTATCCGAATTACGAAGTCATCCTGGTGGACGACGGCTCCACCGATAACACGCGTGAGATTGCCGCCGGCTTCCCTGGCGTTCGCTACGTGCACCAAAGCAATCACGGTCTCAGCCACGCCCGGAACCACGGCGCCCGCATCGCGAAGGGCGAAATCTTCGCTTACACCGACTCAGACTGCATGGCCGATCCGGACTGGCTCTATTATTTGTTGACCACGTTGCTGGGCGGCAATTACGCCGGAGTGGGGGGCCCGAACGTTTCGCCACCGGCGCAAAACTGGGTGCAGGCCTGCGTCGCCGCGGCGCCGGGCGGGCCGAGTCACGTTCTGCTCACCGACACCGTGGCCGAACACATTCCCGGCTGTAACATGGCCTGGTATCGCTGGGCCTTCGAGAACGTCGGCGGGTTCGATCCGGAATATCACAAGGCTGGCGACGACGTCGATTTTTGCTGGCGCGTGCAGCAGGCGGGGCACGCCATCGCTTTCAGCCCGACCGCCGTTGTCTGGCACCACCGGCGATTCACCCTGCGCGCGTTTCGCAAACAACAGGAAGGCTACGGCGAAGCCGAATCGCTCCTTCGCTTCAAACACCTGATTTTCTTCGGCCCGACCGGCACCGCGAAATGGCGCGGCCAAATCTACGGCACGCCGCGCTTCAGTTGGTTCATCAACCGGCCGATCATTTATCACGGGATTTTCGGCGAAGGATTTTTCCAGTCGATCTATCCCACGCCGCAATCGGAAGTCGCTGCCTACCTCAGCAGCATCGAATGGTTCGCGTTTACCGTTTTCCTTTTCGGGCTTGGGATTTTTGTGCCAGCCCTCCGGATCCTGCCCTACCTGATGTTCGGCGGAACGCTCTCCGTCGCGATCTCCTACATGCTGCGGGCGCGGATCGAGCCCAGGTTCGATACCGTCGCGGCGCGATTGCTGGTGGCGTTTCTCGCTTTCGCCCAACCGCTCGTCCGCGGCTGGTCGCGTTACTTCACCTGGCTCCATTTCAAACGGACGCCGCGCGCCGTCATCAGCGCGCACGAGCAATTGCCCGCCGGCGAGGAATTCACCCGCGGATTGCGCAATCGCAGCTACTGGAGCGAGGACGGAAAGGATCGCCATCATCTGCTCGGCTCGATGTTTGGATTGCTCGACGAAGAAGGCTGGCGCTATTCGAGCGACACCGGCTGGAATGAGTGGGACATCCAGATTTACGGAAATTTCTGGTGGAGCATTACCCTCCAGACTGTAACTGAATATCACGGCGGCCCGAAATGCCTGACGCGCGCCGGGCTTCGCTACCGCTTCGTTCCCACGACGATCCTTTTCAGCCTCGTGACGCTCTGCCTGGTGATCTACCATCAATTGCATGCCGGCCACCTCGATGTCTGGCTCCTCGCGCTCTATTTCTGTTTCCTCCTGTTCCTGGGCAATCGCGCCCGCCGCTTGAAAGCGCGCGTGGCGGAAATGGTTGATGTGGCCGCCTATCGCGCCGGTCTCCAGCCAATCGCTCGCAAGACTGCTCGCCCAAAGGCCGCGGCCGCGAAGGTCGAAGCCACCGCGGAAACGAGTTAGGGAACTTCGCGGAAATGGAAGCAGCCAACCGGCGCGGGCTTATTGGTTTCTCGATCGCGCTCGCTGCAGAAGTCGCGCTCTGCGCCTCGCTCAATCTCTTCGACGACTGGACACTGGAAGAGATGCCGGTGAAGTTCGTCGCTTGCGCGCTGCTGTGCGGCCTCGCCTACTTCGCTGCGGTCGGTGCCTTTCCAATTCAGATCCATCCCAAGGTTCAGAGTGGAGTCTTTTGGGCGGTGGTAATCGCCTTGCGCCTCGTCGCGTTGCCTCTCGCTCCCGGCGACGATTTCTGGCGTTACCAATGGGAAGGAAAAATCCAGCAGGCCGGTTTTAATCCGTACGTCAACGCGCCGGATGATCCGCAACTTGAAGTAGTCCGAGCGGAGTTTCCCGAATGGCACAAGATCAACCACCGCGATTTCCGCGCGATCTATCCTCCCGGCGCCGAACTTCTCTTTGCCGGCCTGAGCCGCATCTCGGATAGCCCGCTCCTCTACAAACTGCTCTTCGCGGCCGCCGATATCGCGACGATCGCCGTTCTTCTTCGTTTGTTCCAGGGAGCGCACGCGCCCTCGTCCGGCGGCCGCGGGAGCGCCTCGCCGAACGGCCTTCCTTCCTGGAATTCAACTACGCTCGCTTACGCGAACGCCGCCTGGTACGCTTGGAATCCGCTCGTCGTCTACAGCTTCGCCGGCGCCGCGCATTTCGACAGCCTGATGATTCTGCCGATGGTCGCCGCGATCGTGTTGCTCACTCGATTCGAGAGTGAAACGGAGTCGCGCCGAAAATGGTGGCTGGCTCTGGCGGCGGCGACCGCGTTCGGCATCGCGATCTCGATAAAGCTCGTTCCGGCTTTTCTGCTTCTCTGTTGCGTCTTCGCGCTTGGATACCGCGCGATCACACTCGCGTTGAGCGCAGCGATTCCGCTGGGCCTCAGTTTGCTTTACGGTTATCCCGCGATTCCGATCTGGGATTCGCTCGGGCGCTTCGCCCACGTCACCCGGCTCAACGATCTCTTTTGGTGGCTGATTGAAGAAACGATTTGGCCGAACCCGCACCAGAAGAACTACCACTACAACGTCATCCTGCTCATCGCTGTCGCCGTTGTCTCACTGCTCGCCTGGTGGAACTGGAAGCGCGCCATGCTCTGGGTCCTCGGGGCCGCGCTCATCTTTAGTCCTGTTCTCCATCCCTGGTATTGCACCTGGATCCTGCCCCTCGCGACCTGGCGTCGCGCCTTCCCCTGGCACGTTTTGTCGATCACGCTCTTCGCCTATTTCCTTTTCTGGAATGAGCGCATCTTCGCCTTGCCCTGGCACTCCGAGCCCTGGCTGCGCGTGGTCATCATTGGCCCGCCGCTCGTTTCGGCAGTTTGGATGGGCCTCGCCCAAAGGGCACGAAGGCCACAACACCAGGGGACTTCGTGATCACTCGCATCTTGTCATCCCTGCAGGGTGGTTTTCGTCTCGATCGTTACTCTCGCCTATCCTTATCCTTTTCTCTCTCCCAGGCTCGCTCTTCGTAGACCGCCCGCAGATCGCGCGCGCCGAATTTAGCCACGTCGATGCCGTAGACCGAAGCGTTGAAGGCGCGGATTGCGGGCAAATAATAAACAGTGAAGCCGTCGTTGATGGCGGCCTTCAGCCGCTCATCGGAGAGCAGGTAAACATATCGAATGTTTCCGGAAGTCTCCGGAAACAGAACATCGATTTGCGGCTCCCAACCGCCGACGAGAATCATGCTTCGACCGGGAAGACTTCGCGAAAACTGCACGAAATTCCTGATGCTCTCGATGGTCTGCAATCTTTCTCGGCGGTCAGCGAAGATGGGGCCGGCGGCAAGGCCAACAGTCGAGATTTCAACGAAAGGCGCCACGATGAGGGTAAGGCAAAAGATCTGGAAGCAGAGTCGGGGCCCATACAGCGCGGCCAACATCAGGGTGGCCGGAATGACTGGGAGCAAATACCCCGCTTGATCGGGTAAACGAAAATAAGCCACCGCATAAACTACGATGATGACTGCGAGCGCGGGCGCGACGCATGGATTCTGAATTCGCGAAACTGCCGCGGGTTGCCAACGTCCAGGTCTCACTCGCACCAGGACAAATCCGATTACGGCAACGAGGAGGCCCACCAGACCGATGGTTCCCCAAACCTCAATCGTGCCGCGCTCGAGAACCGTCCGCCAGTCTGGTCGCGCATGCGTCTCGTAGAAGGTGATAAAAACCAATCCGTATTTCGCCAGGACGGGCCAGAAGACCAGTGCGCTCATGGCGCCGCAAGAAAGCGCCATTACCGTGACGCTGGATAGCCGTTGCTTGCGCTCGCATGCGCCGATGAGAATCATGGCCGCCGGAACGAGCATCGCGAGCGACGTCAGCCGGCATCCAGCGGCGAGTCCTAGAAATAATCCTCCAAGAAGCGCGCGGCCGTTTAGAACCGCCAGTAAGCCGAAGAGAACAAACGCCAGCGCCCAAACGTAATCCTTCGACGTGACGCTACTGATGTAAAAGATGGGTGTCAGAGCCAGCGCTACACTCGCGAGGATCCGATCGCGGATGCCCATCCGCGCCGCGAACATCCAGAACGCCATCACGGCGGCGACGCTGAGGACCGCCGACCCGCCATTAAGTGCGAAGGGCCCGCCGCGCCACAGCCCCGAAGAAGCGATCTCGTGCACCGGGTACCCAGGCGAACGTGAGGCTTCGTAGCTGCCGGTCGCCACGATGTTTCTCGCCGCCCGCGCTACGCGCCAGGCATCCACGTTCACGCCATACCCCGCGTCGAGGAATGGGACGCGCGAGCCCAACAGAAGGACGGCGAAACTGAAAGCAAGAACGGCCTCTTTGATCCTGAAGTCGCCTGTGATCATTCGGAAGGCCCTTGCTGGCCGGGAATCTTGCGCATCGCCCCCCCGACGTCTGCTGGCACCGGCGCTTTAAAACTCATCTCGTCGCAGGAACGCGGCTGCCGAAAGGTGAGTTCCAAGCGCGAAGCATTTGCCGCGGATAGTCTCCAGCGCGTTCGCCGCCGCATAGGCTGTCCATGAAACAACAAGTGTAGATGGCAACACAAAAGGCACGGATGTCACGCCAGCTCGCCGTTCGCTATCGCTTGGTTGTACATTCGTTAATTCGGAGCCATCTTGATTGTTCTCAGCCATGTCTCGACCAGCTGCGGCCATCGCGCTATCGGGAGGTTCGTTGGCCGTAGTCCAAACGCATGCCCACCCTGCGCGTACAAGTGCATCTCCACAGGAACTCCAGCCTTCTTCAGCGCGATGTAGTAAACCAGTGAGTTGCTTACAGGGTCCACTGGGTCATCTTCGGCCTGAAGCAAAAAGGTAGGTGGTGTCTTGCTCGTAACAGGAACATTCGGATTTAATGCAAAATTGTTGTCGTCAGCCGAGTCCGACAGATGCCCGGGATAAAGAGCGATCGCAAAATCCGGCCGGCAGCTTTCTTTGTCGGCGGCATCGACCGCCGGATACGATCGCTTCTCAAAATGGGTGCTCACTGCTGCCACCATGTGGCCGCCGGCGGAGAAGCCGATTACTCCAATCTTGTGCGGATCGATGTGCCACTCAGCCGCGTGAAAGCGCACCAGCCCCACGGCTCTCTGCGCATCCTGCAATGCCAGCGGTGATTCCCCATATGGGCCAACTCTCTCGGTCGGCACGCGGTACTTCAAGAGTACGGCCGTAATGCCCTTGGACGTCAACCAATCACAAATCTCGGTCCCTTGCAGATCGATGGCTAAGACCTGGTACCCTCCACCAGGAAACACGACCATCGCCGTACCTGTATTTTTTCCCGCGGGTGCATAGACCGTGATGGTTGGTCTAGAGACATTGTCAATTTGAATCCAGGGCTGGCCATCGCTGATCAACGGGTCCTTGACCGTTTTCATTTCCTCCCGCCCCGTCACAGGCTGAGCATCAGGTGGTTCCTTTGGCCATATCAGCACCTGCTCATGTCCAAGTGACGGCTTCCAGACATTTGTCTGCGCGCTAGCACCGCCAAACGCATATGCAAGACAAAGAGCAAAGATCAAACACTTCATTTTAGCTTAATCGGCGGATGCTGCCAGACGTTCGCTCCATCGCACGGCCAGACTTTTTCGGGTAGGCGGGATTGCTCGCGAAAACTAGCGACAACTTCCCGATGGGACAAAAACAGAACAAAGAATACGACCGCACTAAGAGCCAACAAAAACCAGGAAAGCGACCAGAAAGCCCGGCGACATGTGCCTGCTCGGAAGGGGAGTCAGTGACTGAGACGCGACTGACTAGCCGAATGCCGTGAAAAACGACATGCCCGGCTCCCCCAGGGACGATCACACCAGGGAGGATGCGTCTGGCCCACTCGTAGCCCGAAGCGAGTTTGTAACTCATAACGAAGCTTCCCCGCCAAAACCCACTTCGGCTTGAAGTAGCGCTCCCAGATCGCCAAGAACAAAACCGTGCGCGGAAGCCACGGCAGCAGCCACAGACCGATCTTAGCGCGCGACAGAAACGACGGTTTGTCACGGCGGAGGCTTCACATCTAACGAGACCCAAGATCAGCGACCGCGCGAACAGAAATGACTTTCGCAAGCTATAAGACTTAGATATAAGGACAGGCCTCGGTTCGCTGCATCGCCTGGTTAGGTCTCATTGTCTTTAGTGCCGGCGACAATGTCTCTCATGGCGTCGACAAGGGAGGTTCTTCCGTCTAGGTACGGCTGCCAGTAGGTTCTGAGCAGATTCCAATATTTACTCCAAGGGTCGCCGTTCCAGAGATGATGACCGACGGCGTACGGTTTGTGTCCCGAAACCGTTCTCCTCGTTATCTCCCCGGCGGTATAGAAAATGAGGGCGTGCGAGAGGAAGCGCGGAGCCTCCTTGCCTTGTGCCTTCGCCTGGCGGAGCAGCTCGGCGACAACTGGGCCCTCCAGCACATGCAACGACTCATGGAAGAGTCCTTCCAGCCCCTGCGTCGCGCCGTTTCCCTCATCTAAGCTGGACAGTGTGATGCGCTGCATATCATCTACCGTGTAAGCTCCCGCCCAGTTAGCGTAAGCACACAAATCCACGCGGAAAGGCTTGGCCGGCCAGTTCGTCTGATAGGCTTTTGCAATCTCTTGCGCTAAGGAATCCCCGTACCTTCGAAGGAGCGGATCGATCATCGCCGCCCAGGCCCGGTTCATCTGGTCGTGACGGGGCCACCAATGAGACCGATAGACTGGGGCAGCACCTTCGAGCGCGTGGATGACCGCAGGATCGAGACCAGATGAATGTAGAGAAGGTATGCTCTCTTGTGTTGCAATCTTGTTGGTCATCTTCACCAACGAGCCATCAAAGATCAGATCCAGTTTCGCTAGGTCACGTTCGTAACAATCGAGCGCAGCGTTCCATGGCTGGCGCTGGTCGGGCGGCAACTTACAAATCATCTCCATGTCCGCTCTTACTCCTGCGACGGCTGGGCGGTGACTGTCGGGCGTATCCATCCGCGCGCGTGCCTGGAGGTACAGGAAATGGTGAAGATTAATCCAGAAAGCGCTATGGAACTCGAACAGACGTGAAGGTCCAGCTGCAATCACATCACTCGTTACAGGTGTGGTCGCAGATGCGAGGGCGGGAACCGACCACGGCAACAGGGCACCTCCGGTCAAGGCTACAGCGATCAGCCAGTTTGAGATGGGCCGATTGTCTCTCATAGCGGGACCTAACGAGAATGAGATCAGCGAAGGCCTACCGGCAGCGAGCGTTGATTGGAGGCGGAATGGAGTGGACTGGCAAGCCACGACATAGACGTTAGCCCGAAGGGTATGGGAGCGGCGCGATGATATCAATGGTTTTGTCATGAAAAGTGAGGAGCGAGCAACGGGTAGGCATTCGCTGCATCGTCTGGTCAGGCGTCTGGTCGTGATCGGTCAGTAAGATGCGGCGAGCGAAGGGACGGCAGAAGTGCTCTGACCTGTGTGCGATACTCGGCGTAAGTGGCACCGAGGGCGGCGACGAGCATTTCGTCTTCAATCTTAATGCGATACGTGTAGGCCGCAGAGGTCGCCACAAGCGATGCAAGGAGCGTGATGACGTTTCCTGATGCGAGCGCGATTCCGTTGAGGCAGAGTAGAGAACCGAGGTAGCCCGGGTGCCGGACCCAGCGGTAAGGCCCGCTGCGTTCGATGGAGTGTTGATCGTGAACAACCAGTGTTCTGGTGTAGCGGTCCCGCAGCGTCAGCACCGCCCAGAGGCGCAGCAAAACCCCGCAGACCCCCAGCACCACGCCGAGCCAGGCGATTGCAGGAAGCCCAGGTAACACCGCGTTACGGAACCAGGCTGGGAGGAACGATGAGATGGCCGAGGAGTTCGCCTTCATGGCCAGGGCGAAGCCGAGCACGGAGACCGCGGCGGATATAGAGACGACGAGTGTGCTCTTTCGATCCGACGCACCTGATCGCATGGTCCGGGCGCGGGCGCCGAATCGGATCTCGGATTGAATTGCGTAGAGCAGAAGAACAACCGCCGCGCCGATGCCGTAGGCAGGAAGGGCGGTGAAGCGAGAGATCAATTCCGACATTGAAATAGTCCTAAAACGTAACTCAGACGCCTAACGAGAATCAGATCAGCGACCGCTGGCGGGGTGGTGCGTGGCTGCGGGTTGAGAGTGGAATTTCATGGAAAGTGGGAACCGGGGCTGCTAGCCGTTCGCTTCATCGTCTGGTTAGGCGCTTGGCCGATCACATCTGGTCCGAATCCATGCGACATAAAGAATGAGAACGAAGGCCAGCGCTGCCTCCAGTAAGATAAAAAGGTGGATGCGAAATGGAATCAAGAAGAAAGGCGCGAAGCGGTAGTGGCCCAAGACGAGAAGACTGGCAGTCGCGTAGGCATAGAGGAAGAGGCAGCCGCGACGAATGTGTTCTCGCCGGATTAGCAAATAGCCGATAAGCGCCAGGGGAGTCATCACAAACCAGAAGGCATCGACGATCTTGGCGTTCAGCCACGTAGGCTCAGGGTAGAGATGAAAATAGCAGACGTTATCGGTGTAATGGAAAATCGTGGCAACGACATTAGCGATTAAGAGGCAGAAGAGCGTCCGCTTTAAGCGCGGGGAAATAAGTTGCGTGCTCATGCGCCTAACGAGAACAAGATCAGCGACGGCTGGCGGGGTGGCGCGTGGCTGCGAGTTGAGGGTGGAACTTCATGGAAAGTGAGGAACGGAGCCTGCCAGCCGTTCGCTGCATCGCATGGTTAGGTGACTTGTGTGGCATCGGATAAAGGGTGGCTTTAGTGACTTTGTGTGTCGTCCCTTGCGCGTTCGTGTGTGCGGTGATCGAGACGAAGATCAGAATGGCACGAGCGGACAGAAAGCGTGAGAGCGACAAGAGAAAAGCAGAGTGCGATCCATGAAACAATGCTCTTGCTTTTGAAGTCGCGAATCCACTGGCGAGTTTCGAGTTCAAGTTCGTAGGCGGCTCGCTCGTTGCCTCCGACAAGGTTTTGCGCCTGACGCTGACAGACTACGTCGGTCTCGCTCGCGTAACGGTGGTCGCGCTGGGGAAAGAATATCCGGCGCAGCAACTTATTTGGCATGGATAGTCACCTAACGAGACACAAGATCAGCGACCGCTGGCGAGACCGCGCGTGGCTGCGAGTAAGAGGTTGTAGTCATACAAAGCTAGAACGCGGAGCGGCCAGCGGTTCGCTGCATCGCCTGGTTAGATCGTTTGAGGCGTTGTAGCAGGCTTGCTGGAAGTTCTGGCGGGGGTCGTGGGTGACGTCGGTCAATGAACTCTTCAACCCGCCCTGTCGCTGGATCGATGACGACTGCATAGCGACAAGAGTCCGATCTGCGCCCACTGCAAAACTCGACCATCTGCTTTGTCGGACCGGGCTCGGGAGCCGAATGCAGCGGGCTAACGCTAACCTCCCAAGTGGAAGGTATGGAGTACCCGCGGCGCGCCATCTCTCCTCTGGCGACAGTGATCGCGCGAGCATCGCTCGAGCTCATCGCGCATGCACTGAGCAGAGCGAGTGGCAAAGCTAAGAGAAGCGGCTTCACGATCTAACGAGAATTAGACGAAAGTTCGTCTTTAAAGGCGAACTTTTTGTCGCCTATTTCGGGAAACATGGCTGGGAATGTGGGGTAGAGGGTTCGTCGAGCGGACTCCGAATGCTGAGACCGGGTTTGTTCAAAACATGCGTATAGACCATCGTCGTGGCAACATCCTTGTGTCCCAGGAGTTCCTGGACCGTCCGGATGTCGTAGCCGCTTTCGAGCAAATGGGTGGCAAAGCTATGACGGAAAGTGTGACAACTGGCCGCCTTGGCGATGCCGGCGGCGAGGATGGCCTTTTTTACTGCGTTCTGGAGATTCTTTTCTGGGATATGATGACGGCGAATTTCGCCACTACGGGGATCGAGCGAAGGCTTGGTCGCAGGGAAGACATATTGCCAAACCCAGGCTCGTTGGGCGTTCGGATATTTTCGACTCAAGGCTGAGGGGAGATAGACCTTTCCACCTCCGCGAGCGAGGTCGCGTTCGTGCAATTCTTTCACGCAGGCGATGTGCGATTGCAACGGTTGGCGGAGTCGCGCCGGGAGAAGGGTAACGCGTTCGCGCAGCCCTTTGCCGCCACGGATTGTGATCTGGTTGTAGCCAAAGTCGATGTCCTTGATCCGCGCACGCATTCCATGAGGCGCAGGCCGCTCCCGTAGAGTAGTTCAACGAGGAGTCGGTAATCATTGCCGACATGTGCGATGACCGACTGAGCCTCAGAACGAGTGAAGACGATGGGCAGCTTGGGCGGGCGGCGGACCCGCTCGACTCCCGAAATAAATTCGAGCTTACGATCAAGGACCTGCTGGAACAGGAAGAGAAGGGCGCTAAGAGCTTGGTTTTGGGGTGGAGGCCGCGACGTTGCGATTAACGGCGAGATGAGTGAGGAAAGCGGCTCTCCTCTTCTCCCATCTCGTCGGGATGGCGTTTGTGGTGGAAGAGGATGAAGCGCCGAATCCAATCAATGTAGGATTTCTCGGTGCGGACGCTGTAATGCTTGACGCGCAAATGCCAGCGACGCGATCGAGCAATCGGGTCGGAGGGCCGGAGGTGCCTGGGGG
>JALYIN010000336.1 GCA_030775765.1 Verrucomicrobiota bacterium | reverse complement strand
ACCCAAGGCGATGACACAGGATTAGTCTTAGCCATGCCGCGTCTCTCCGTGCTCGATCTCTCGCCGATCATTGAAGGTGGCGATGCGGCGCTCGCGTTTCACAACACGGCCGATCTCGCGCAGCACGCGGAACGCTGGGGCTACCATCGCTACTGGCTGGCGGAACATCACAATCTTCCCGGCATCGCCAGCGCGGCGACGTCGGTTGTCATCGGCCACCTGGCCGGCAAAACTAAAACGATCCGCGTCGGCGCGGGCGGGATCATGCTGCCGAACCACGCGCCGCTCGTGATCGCCGAGCAATTTGGCACGCTGGAATCGCTTTATCCCGGCCGGATCGATCTCGGCCTGGGCCGCGCCCCGGGAAGCGATCAACGGACGGCGCGCGCCTTACGCCGCAATCTCGGGAGCAGTGGGGACACTTTTCCGCAGGACGTCATCGAGCTGCAATCGTACTTCGCCGGCACGCAACCGGTCCAGTCCATTCCCGGAACTGGCTTGAAGGTCCCGCTGTATCTGCTCGGCTCGAGCGATTTCAGCGCGCGGCTCGCGGCCGAGCTCGGGCTCCCCTTCGCGTTCGCCTCGCATTTCGCGCCTGAATATCTCGAAGTCGCGCTCCATCTTTACCGGCGCGACTTCCAGCCATCGCCCGCGTTCGCCGAGCCCTACGTCATGATCGGTGCCGGCGTCTTCGCTGCCGACACCGATGCCGAAGCGCGCCGCCTTTTCACTTCCGCTCAGCTGCAATTCCTGAGCATGGTCCGTGGCCGTCCCGGAAAACTTCCGCCCCCGGTCGCTTCCATCGACGATCTCTGCACTCCCGCTGAACGCGCCGCCATCGATCAACGCACCCGCTACTCCGCCGTCGGCTCGCCCGAAACCGTACGCCGCCGTTTTCAGGAATTACTGGAGCAAACTCACGCCGACGAAATCATCGCCACCGGCCAAATTTACGATCACCCGGCGCGCCTGCGCTCCTTCGAAATTGCCGCGGAACAATTTCGTGCGATTTGAGATTTATCCGCCAAATAATACCCGCAAGATCGCGCGGTGCCGGCGATGGGCCCTGTAATATTCCCGACCATAGCCCGTGTCATAATAATGCCGCCGGTAACCATAGTCGTCGTTTGGCACGACGTAGTGATGATCGTGATGCACCGCATAACGGTTACCATAGTCGTCGTCGTAGTAGTGATGATGGTCGTAGTGGACCACGTCGGCGCCGTAACGACGCTCGACCGCCGTGACGCGATCTTCGTAGTCGCAGCCTTCGTCGTGAGCTCTGGCGCTTGCAGCGCCGAGCACTAAAAGTCCGCTCAAGGTTGCCGCTAGTACTGGTATTCTCATGAACTTTTCTGACGTTGGGTTCGCGCGCGTTATTCGAGTCATTCACCCGCGCGGATGTCCCAGTGAGGATAAGATCAGCGGATCCGCGCGGCTTCCGGGAGGGCCTTATTTAGTCCGTCCTAAAGTTCCACTTCCGCGACACGGCGCGGCAACCAATTCACTCGGCTTTCGTCGTGATAACTAGTTTGTCGCCCTGGAGCGAAATGCTTTTGACGTGGTTCCAAAATTCGTTTTCGCGGTTGTTCTTGCGCAGCTCTTTTTGGAATTCCTCGTTCATGCTGTCGTTGAAAGAGGAATTGAAGGCGGAAAGAAATGAGCTCGGGAATTCGTTGCCGTTGGCTTCGGCGGAAATGATCTCGAGCTGAAAGGTGCCGGACGTGTAGGTCATGCTGAAACGCAGGGTGCCGTTGAACCAGCGTCCTTTCAGGCCGGGCCACGGCAACGAGCTGAGCGGGGCGCTCAGGGCGACAGTCATGGTGGAATCCGCGATCTCGATTCGACTCCGGCCCCGGAGCCAGCTCAGATCGGATTGGCGCGAGAGGAGGTAGTTCAATTCGGGGCCGGTGAATTCGACGGTGGTGTCCTGGTTTTTCGCGATCGCTTCGTCCAGGCGAGTCGCGGATTCGTCGGCGGATTTTGTCTGGGCGGGTGTCGCCGGTTCGGCGCGAACTTCGGCGGGCGCGGTCGACGTGATGTTGTTGAAGGTTTTTTTGTAGAAATACCAGCCGCCGACGCCGACGAGGGCGAGGCAGAGAAATCCGACGATGAGAACGGTGAGGCAGCCCTTGGCAAAACATCCCATGCCCGAGCGCGGTGGCGGATAATAAGAAGGCGCGGGCTGGATCGGCGGAACGGGTGATGGCGGCGGAGGCGGCTGACCATTCATGCGCTGCCAGAATTAGTGGGTTGCGCGGCGACCTACAAGCTTCTAAAAGAAGAGGGAGAAAAAGCGAGACGCCGGGGTCGCTCCGCCCTGGGGTCGCGTTTCGCGACGATAGGTTTCGCCGCGGTTTGGATTTCCATGCCTATGAAAAGAATTGTTGTTTTCGTCGCCGGTTCGTTCGTCGTGGCCGCGCTTTATGCGCAGGACCCGAAGCCGATCGCGCTCAAAGAAACCGTGGACAGCCTCGTCGCGAAAAATACGGAAGCCAAAGGCGGCGCCCAGGCGCTGGCCGCGGTGCAATCATTAAAACTCCAGGGAAAAATGCTGGTGAACAATGGCCGCATGGAATTCGGCTGCGTGATGACAAAGAAAAGGCCGGGCGCGGTTCGCGAAGAAACGTCGCTCCAGGGCATGACGCGCATCGATGCGTATGATGGCTCCCAAGGCTGGAAGATCACTCCGTTCGGCGGCCGGAAAGATCCCGAGAAAATTTCCGTCGACGAAGCGAAATCACTGGTGGAAGACGCCGAGATCGACGGACCTCTGATCGATTGGAAAGCGAAAGGAAGCACGGTCGAATATCTCGGGACCGAAGACGTGGACGGAACGCTCGCCCACAAGCTGCGGGTCACGCGCAAGAACGGCGACATCAATTACGTTTACCTCGATCCCGACCATTTCCTCGAGATCCGCGTCATCACCCAGCGGATGGAGAACGGGGCGCAGGTCGAGAACGAAACCGACATCGGGGACTACGAGAAAATCAACGGTGTCTTTTTCCCGTTCTCGCTCGAGGGCGGTCCGAAAGGCTCGACCAATAAACAGAAGATCATCTTCGAGAAAGCCGAGGCGAATACGCCGGTGGACGACGCGATCTTCAAATTCCCAACGACCGTTTCCAAATAAATCTCATGCGCTTCCTGAATTACTCTCTTCTCATCGCCACTTGTTTCGCGGGCCAGGCCCTCGCGCAGGATCAGGCCCCATTTAATTCGTCCACGATCTCCGGCCTCGGCGCGCGCAACATCGGCTCAGCCACGATGAGCGGCCGCGTGTCGGCGATCGACGCGATCCGGGAGCCGAACGGCAAGCTGACGATCTTCGTCGGCGCGGCCAGCGGCGGCGTCTGGAAATCGGAAGATAGCGGGACGCGTTACAGACCGGTCTTCGACGAGCAGCCAGTGCAATCGATCGGCGCGGTGGCGCTAGATCCGAAGAACTCGAAGAATGTCTGGGTGGGCACCGGCGAAAGCTGGACGCGCAACAGCGTCTCGATTGGCAACGGCATTTATAAATCCGCGGACGGCGGCGAGACCTGGAACTTCTCCGGGTTGCCGAATTCGGAACGCATCGCGAAGATCGTTGTCAGTCCGGCGAACAGCGACACGGTTTATGCGGCGGTGCCGGGAGCGTTGTGGAGCGATTCCACGGATCGCGGCCTCTACAAAACGACGGATGGTGGTAAAACCTGGAACCTGATTTTGAAGGGCGGAAATCCGTCCACCGGCGCGTCGTGGGTCGCGATGGACCCGAACGACCCGAATGTCCTCTTCGCCTGCTTGTGGGATTTCCGGCGGAAAGGCTGGACGTTCCGTTCTGGCGGAGAGGGCCCGGACAAACCATCGGCGAGCGGACTTTTCCGTTCGGCGGATGGCGGCGCGACCTGGACGGAAATCACCCCGGAAGCGAACAAGGGTTTCCCGAAGAAACCATATGGCCGGCTCGCGGTGGCGATCGCGCCGTCCAACCCGAAGCGGGTCTATTGCTTCGTCGAATCGACCGACAGCGCACTCTTTGTTTCCGATGATGGCGGCGCGACCTGGGACAAGCGCGACAAAAGTAACTGGATGGTCTGGCGCCCGTTTTACTTTGCGCAACTGATCGTCGATCCAAAAAATCCGGACCGTGTTTTCAAAACGGACGGGCCGCTGATTCTTAGTGAAGACGCCGGCAAGAGCTTTGCGACGGTGGGCGGCTTCCAGGGCGCACACGGCGATCTTCACGCAGTCTGGATCGATCCGACGAACCCGCAAACGGTCCTCTCCGGTGACGACGGGGGCGTTTACTATTCCTACAACAGCGGGAGCAAATGGTGGAAGGCAGAGAACCTGCCGATCTCGCAGTTCTACCACGTGAGCATCGACGACGCCGATCCGTTCCGGGTTTACGGCGGGTTGCAGGACAACAGCTCGTGGGTGGGCCAGTCGCAATACCCGGGCGGAATTGCGAATTCGCAGTGGGAAAACATGTTCGGCGGTGACGGGTTCTGGATGTTCGCCGATCCGGCGGACCCGGATTATCTCTACGCGGAAGCGCAGGGCGGCTTCATCGGGCGAGTGAATCGTTACACTCATCAGCGGCGCGACATTCAACCGAAGGCGAACTACAAGGAGAAGCTGCGCTGGAATTGGAACACACCGATCGCGCTTTCGCCTAACGAGAAGGGAACCATCTACATCGGCGCACAGTTTCTTTTCCGCTCGCGCGATCAAGGGCAGACCTGGGACCGGATTTCGCCGGACCTGAGCACGAACGATCCCGAGAAACAGAAACAGGAACAATCCGGCGGTGTGACGGTGGACAATTCCGCGGCGGAAATGCATACGACAATTTATTCCATCAGCGAATCGCCGAAGGACAAGAACGTAATCTGGGTGGGAACGGATGATGGCAATGTGCAGGTCACCAAAGACGGCGCGAAGAACTGGACCAACGTCGTCGCCAACGTGCCGAACCTGCCGAAGAACTCGTGGGTGAGCTGGGTGCAGGCGAGTAACTTCGACGCCGGCACCGCCTACGCCGCGTTCGATCGCCACACGTTCGGCGACATGGCGCCGTATGTTTATCGCACAACCGATTTCGGCAACACCTGGACGCCGCTGCTGACGGCGCAGGAATCCAAAGGCGTCCGCGGTTACGCGCATGTCGTGAAAGACGATCTGGTGCAGAAAGACCTCGTGTTCGTCGGGACGGAGTTTGGGCTGTTCGTATCGATCGACGGTGGGAAAACGTGGGCGCAATTTAAGGGGAGCCGATTCCCGGCGGTGGCGGTGCGCGATCTCGCAGTGCATCCGCGCGATCACGATCTGGTGCTCGCCACGCACGGCCGCGGCATCTGGGTCATTGACGATATCTCGCCGTGGCGGGCGCTGAAGCCGGAAGTGTTGAATCAGGAAGCCACGTTCGTTTCGGCGCGGCCGGTGCAGCAACGGATTGAGGCGAATGGCGGCTGGGCGAGCGGCGCGGCGGTCTTCACGGGCGATAATCCGCCGGACGCCGCGGTCATCACTTATTACCAGAAGTCGCGTCATCTCTTCGGCAAACTAAAATTGGAAGTCCTCGATTCGACGGGGCGCGTGGTCGACACATTGCCGGCGAGCAAACGGCCGGGATTGAATCGCGTCGTCTGGAGCATGCGCGAAAAGCCGCCGCGGGTCCCGCCGGCGGTGCAGCTAGCGGGCGCCGGCCTCCAAGGGCCGCGGCTGTTGCCCGGGACTTACAAGGTCCGCATGACGAAGAACGGAAAAGTTTCCGAAACAGAGCTGAAGGTGGGCCTGGATCGCCGGGTGAAATTCAACTAATCCGATCGCAAGGCGCAGTAC
>JALYIN010000335.1 GCA_030775765.1 Verrucomicrobiota bacterium | reverse complement strand
CCTCAGCGCTTTGGTTCCTCGGCGATCTTGAGGACTAGTTTGCCGCGGGTGTGATGGGTCTCGGCTTGCTCTGTGGCTTTCACAGCTTCAGCTAAAGGTATTACCTGGCTGACGACCGGCTTGATCTTGCCGGCTTCGATTAGCTTGGTGATCTCGCCAAGTTCGTTGCCGTCAGGGTGGCTCGCGATTGAGGTGCCGCGGATGCCGTACTTGTCGAGCTGCGCGGGAGCCGGCCGGTCGACTATCGTCGTAATGATGCCGCCTTTCTTCACGATCGGGTAGGTGCGCGTGAGGGTGTCCCGGCCGACCGTGTCAAAGACCACATCCACGTCTTTCGCCACCTCCTCGAACTTCGTCTTTGTGTAATCGATCGCCACGTCCGCGCCGAGTTGCTTGAGCAAGTCCTGGTTCGCAGTCGATGCCGTCGCGATCACTTTCGCGCCCTTCGCTTTCGCGATCTGGATCGCAAAACTTCCCACCCCGCCGGAGCCGCCGTGAATTAGGACGGTCTGGCCGGCGCTCAATTTCGCCGCATCGATCAACGATTGCCACGCGGTCAACGCTCCCATCGGCACCGCCGCCGCTTCCACGAACGTGGCCGACTTCGGTAGGAGCGCGGCTTCGTTCTCGGCGAGGACGGCATACTCGGCCCAGCCGCCGCCGAACAGGGCATAGCCGTAAACCCGATCGCCTTTCTTGAACTTCGTAACTTTCGTGCCGGCGGTCTCCACGACACCGGCCACGTCGTAGCCGGGAATGAGCGGCAAGTGCGTCCCGAACTCCTTCGCCAACCGGCCCGATATCACGAGAGGGTCCGCCGGGTTTACCCCGCATGCGATCACGCGCACGAGCAATTCGTTCTGCTTCGGCTCTGGTCGCGGGGCGTCTTCATATTTCAACACTTCCGGCGCGCCATACTCGTGCGCGACGATCGCTTTCATGCTGGCCGCGCGCGCCTGCGTTAAGAGAAGCGTGACGAGGACGAAACTCAGGATCAGTCGCATGAGACCTATATCGCCTACTTCGCCGGGCCTGGAAAGCTGGTCCCAAACTCGATTCTGTAATCGGAAAACGAATTGACGATCCGCCATTGGCCGGGCTTATCCGGTCATTTCCGCAGCAAACTGTCGGCCGGATAAACCACGCCGTTTTTTATCACGCTGTCGATGTCCGAGGTATTCCTAATGTCGTCGAGCGGGTTCGATTTCAGGATGACGAGATCGGCGAAGTTGCCGGGCTTGAGCGAGCCGATCTTCGCGCCGGTATCGCCGCCGAACGTTTTCGCCGCGTTCGCGGTCGTGCACTGGAGGACTTGCAGCGGGGTGAGGCCGGCTTGTTTCATGAGCTGGAATTCGCGAAAGATCGCCGAGCCGTGGATCGTGCCGATGTTCCCGGCATCGGTCCCGGTGGCGATGGTGATGCCGGCATCCTGAAGCGTTTTCAAGTTCTTCAGCGCCACGTCGTAGGTCTGTTGGATGCGATCGAGGACCGGCTGCGGGTTCGCTATCGCGGCCTTGATCCGATCGGGAACTTTGTCGGCCGGCAGTTTCGTCACGTCGAGCGATGCGATCACTTCGGGATTGCCCCATGCTTTTTCTTCCGGGGTCAGCTCGAGCTTGTTCGCAAAGGTGCGACCGTAGCGCTCGAAGACGACCAGGGTGGGTGTAAGGATGGTTCCCTTTTCCTTGAGGAGTTTCACGAAAGTTTCATCGACTGGTTTGTCGGTGACGCTGTGGACCAGGAGATCGGCGCCTTCCTCGACGGAAGCGCGCGCGGCTTCCAACTCGGTGGCGTGAACCGCGACGCGCAACTTCAGCCGGTGTGCTTCCGCGATCACGGCGTGCACGACCGGCCGGAAGCTCGCGGCCCGCTCGACGTCGGACTGGCCGGGCGCCGGTGAGGGCGATCCGCCCTCGCCAGGCTTCGGCGTGATACGTTCCTGCGCTGGCGGAACTATGTACCAAATCTTGATGTAGTCCGGCTTCTGCGGCGCCAGCTTCTGGACCATTTGGGTTCCCTGCTCAGGCGTATCGATCTTCACGATCGGCGGATCGCCCAGATCGAGCTGCGGACGCGAGACACTCGAGATGAGCGGACCGGCCGCCGCCACCCGCGGCGCTTTCGCGGTCGAAGTCGCGATCCTGCGCATTTCGAAATTCCAGAGCGGCCCGCCAATATCGAGGACGGAAGTGATCCCGCTGCGCAGGTAGCGCGCGAAGGCGTCCGGCAGGTTGCGCCTAATCATCGCGATCTCATCCTTGTAGGGGCGGACACCCGTCAGGTCGACGACATCGGGGCGCGTGAAGAGACCGCCGGACTGGAAGAAATGGACGTGAGTGTCGATGTACCCCGGTAGGATGAACTTGCCGTGCGCGTCGATGACCACGTCGTCTTTGTTGGGAATATCGGTGCTGCTTTCCTTGATCGCCGTGAGGTGGTCGCCCTCAATCGTGATGGCGGTATTCGGCATTACTTTTCCGGTGCCCGGATCGATGGCGGTGCCGTTGAGGATGACGGTGGTGCCAGATGGCGTGGCGAAGGCGGTGGAAGCGGCGACGACAACAAGGAGTGGAAGGCGTTTCATAGAAAGCGGATCGCCTTTTTTACCAAAGCCGGGGCGAATAGAAAGATCGATTCGCCTACCGTCAGCGGGTTCCGAAGCGGTAATCGGAAACTCCATTTACGTTTATCGCACACGAGAATAACCTCGGCTTCTTGTGTCGACAAAGAGATCGTCCTAAATGCGGGCCATCGTTCTCATTCCGACCTTCAATGAGCGGGTTAACCTTGCCGAGCTGGTCGAGAAGGTTCGCCAGTTCGCCCCTGCCTTGCACATGCTCATCATCGACGACAATTCCCCTGACGGCACGGGGGAATTAGCGGACGAGCTGGCCCGGCAAGATCCGGAAAGACTTTTCGTCCTTCATCGGCAAAAGAAAGAAGGCTTGGGAAAGGCCTATGTCGCCGCTTTTACGCAGGTCCTTCAGCAGGACTATGAATACATTCTCCAGATGGATGCCGATCTTTCGCATGATCCCCTCTATCTGCCGCGCTTTCTTGAGGCCATTGGCGATCATGACCTGGTTGTCGGTTCCCGTTATCTCCAGGGGATTAGCGTCGTGAACTGGAACCTGAAGCGTCTTGTTCTGAGCAAGCTGGCCTCCCAGTACGTGCGCTTCATTACTCGAATGCCCTTAAGCGATCCGACCAGTGGATTTATCTGCTGGCGCAGAGCGGCCCTTGAATCGATTGGCTTCATGGACGTATTTTCGATCGGTTACGTGTTCCTCGTTGAGATGAAATACAAGGCGTACCGCAAAGGCCTCAGGTTCGCGGAGACGCCAATTGTCTTTGTCGAGCGAAAGCACGGCCACTCGAAACTGGGCTGGCGGGTGACCTGGGAAGCTATCTGGGGTGTCTTGCGGTTGAAGTTCAAGTATTAGCAAAAGTGCGCACAATCCGCCGGGCTACTCTATTAAGTCCGAAATACAACGCCCCAACGCCGTAGCCGCCGACGGGCGGATGGCGAACCAGAGCGTGTTTGCGTGGAGGCAGGTTCGGCGGGAGTTTGCGCACTCAGCGAGGGACACACCTATGCACTGGACAATTCTGACTCTTTGTTTCGCGATCGCCACCTCGGCAACCGCCCAAACGCCAACGTCGACTACAAGCGCGACGGCGAAGCACCCATTCACATTCGAAGACATGATGAAACTGAAGCGGGTCGGCTCGGGGGTTCCGTCGCCGGATGGAAAATGGGTCGTGTTCGACGCGGTCGATGTGGATCTGGAGGCGAACACCAAGATCTCGCATCTCTGGATCGTGGCGGCGGCCGGCGGAGACGCGCGGCGATTGAATCAGACACCGAACCACGAAGAGCGCCCGCGTTTTTCGCCGGACGGCAAACGCCTGAGCTGGACTTCGAAAGCGACAGACCCCACGCAAATCTGGATGGGCAACTTTACCCCGGAGAGCGGCGGGCTCGACGGCCAGCCGCATCAGGTTACGAACATCTCCACGGGAGCGGACGGCGGTATCTGGTCGCCGGACGGAAAGAGCATCGTCTTCCTCTCCTCGGTTTATCCGGAGGCGAAACACGACGCTGAGAACAAGAAGCGCGACGACGAGCTGGGCAAGAGCAAGGTCAAGGCAAAGATCTTCACGAAACTGCTCTACCGGCATTGGACTTCCTACACGGAACACAAGCGGAGCCATTTGTTTGCAGTGAGCGCGGATGGAAACGATGCGGCCCGCGACCTCACACCCGGCGATCACGACGTGCCGCCGTTCAATCTCGGCGGCCAGGATATGTATTCGGTTTCGCCGGACGGAGAGGAACTCGCCTACACGAGCAACATCGATGAGGTCGAGGCGACCAGCACCAATAACGAAATCTTCCTCGTCCCGATGACGGGCGGGACGCCCAAGAAAATCTCGACGAGTCCCGGCAACGACAATACGCCGGTCTATTCGCCGGATGGAAATCATATCGCGTGGCGCTCGATGGCGCGCGCCGGCTTCGAGGCGGATAAGGAGTCGCTGATCATTTATCAGCGCAAGCTCGGGCAAAGCCGGAACGCGACGATCAACTTCGATCGCTCCGTCGGCAGCCTGGCGTGGACGCCCGATTCGAAGGCCATCTATTTCACCGCCGAAGATCACGGCGAAGCGCCGATCTGGTCGCTGCCCCTCGACGGAAAAATGCCGAAGCAAGTCGCGCGGCTCCATGCCGACGATCTCACTTTCTCAAAAGATGGCAGCTCGCTCTTCTTCACTCGCGTCTCCATCAGCGCGCCGAGTGAAATCGCGCGACTCGATCTCGCCTCCAAACCAAGCACCGCAAACCAGACGCCTTTGCCGGTAACGCGGATAAACGACACGGTCCTTTCGCAGATCGATATGCAGCCGATGGAATCGTTCCAGTTTCCGGGAGCGAACAACGAAGCGGTCGAAGGTTTCATCATTCGCCCGCCGGGATTCGACTCATCGAAAAAATATCCGCTGAAGTTCTTGATCCACGGCGGTCCGCAGGGCGCGTGGGGAAATTCGTGGACGTATCGCTGGAACGCGCAGCTCTTTGCCGCGACCGGCAACTACGTCGTCGTCATGATCAATTTTCATGGCTCCACCGGTTACGGCCAAAAGTTCACCGACTCGATTAGCGGCGATTGGGGCGGCAAGCCGTACGAGGACCTGATCAAAGGGCTCGATTACGTGGAGAAAACGTATCCTTTCATCGACAAGAATCGGGAGGCGGCGATGGGCGCGAGCTATGGCGGTTACATGGCGAACTGGGTGCTCGGCCATACCGATCGCTTCAAGTGCGTCGTCTCGCACGACGGCGTTTTCAATACCGAGTCGGCCTACGGCACCACGGAAGAGCTCTGGTTCACCGAATGGGAATTCAAGGGACCGCCCTGGAAGAACCGCGAGCTTTACCGGAAATGGTCGCCACATTTGTTCGCCGAGAAATTCAAGACACCGACGCTGGTGGTGCACGGCCAGCTCGATTTCCGGCTCGATGTCGGCGAAGGCTTCCAGCTTTTCACCACGCTGCAACGGCTGAAAGTGCCGTCGAAGATGTTGTACTTTCCCGACGAAGGCCACTGGGTGCTGAAACCGCAGAACTCGCGGCTTTGGTACAAGACCGTGAACGATTGGGTCGATCAGTGGTGCGAGGCGAAATGAATGTCGGAGGCGAAGCGCTGCAAATCGCGACGCGTTGCACTCGGTGTCATCCCGAGGCAGGCGCAGCGCGCCGAGGGACCGCTCACGCGCTCAAGCGCTTTCGCGAAGCATGCCGCGTGATCGGCGCGCTACGCCCGGACTTTCGCGGAAGCGGTTCCTACGACTGCGAGGTCCCTCGGCGTGCTGCGCCTGCCTCGGGATGACAGCGCCACCCTAGATGTCTCTCCAGCCCACCATCCTGATCGTCGACGACGAGAAGCATACGCGCGATGGGCTGCGGCGGTTGCTGGAGGACGAATACGACACCTATGTCGCGGAGGATATTCGCGGCGCGATGGATGTGCTCGAGCGGGAGCCGATCGATGTGATGCTCACCGATCTCCGCCTGGGCGGGGATGACGGCATGGTGTTGATCGAACGCGCGCTGAAGCTGCCGCATCCGCCGATCTGCATCATGATGACGGCCTACGGCTCGGTCGATACCGCCGTGGAAGCGATGAAACGCGGCGCCTACGACTTCGTCACCAAGCCGCTGAACCTCGACAAGGTCGAGATGCTGATCGCCCGCGCCCTCGCCAGCCGAAAGATGGAGCAGGAGAACCGGACCTTGCGCCAGCAGGTCGATGAACGTTATGGGCTGGAGAACATCATCGGCGAATCGCCGGCGCTCCATGAAGTGCTCGACACGATCCGGCAGGTCGCGCCGTCGGCTGCGAACGTGCTGATCGAAGGCGAAAGCGGCACGGGCAAGGAACTGGCGGCGCAGGCAATTCATAACCTGAGCCGGCGGAACAAGGCGAAATTCGTCACGGTTCATTGCGCGGCGCTCTCGCCGCAATTGCTCGAGAGCGAGCTGTTCGGCCACGAGCGGGGCGCGTTCACCGGCGCGCACGAACGCCGGATCGGGCGGTTCGAGCAGGCGAACGGCGGCACGATTTTCCTGGACGAGATCGGAGAGATCGACGCGAGCACACAGGTAAAATTGCTCCGCGTCATCAGTGAAGAGCGCGCGTTCGAACGCGTGGGGGGGAACCAGCCGTTGCGTGCCGACGTTCGCCTGATCGCGGCCACGAACAAGAACCTGGAGAAGCTCGTGGCCGAAGGAAAATTCCGCGACGACCTCTACTTTCGCCTCAACGTGGTGCACATCACGATGCCCCCGTTGCGCGAGCGGAAGGAAGACGTGCCTCTGCTGGTGCGCAACTTTCTCCGGCACTTCTGCAAGGTGAACGAGAAGCCGTTGCTGGAGCTGACCGCCGACGCGATGAACGCGCTCCTGACCTATAGCTGGCCGGGGAACGTGCGCGAATTGCGGACGGCGATCGAGCATGGCGTGGTGATGGCACGCGGGACGAAGCTGACGCTGCGCGATCTGCCGCCGAACGTCCGGGCCGCGACGGGAGCGGAGCTGCCCGGCGGCATTACACCGGCGAAAGCGTTCGGTGAGAAATCGAGCGCGCTCGATCTGCACGAGACTGAGAAGCGGCTCATCATGCAGGCGTTGGCAACGACGAACGGGAACATCACGAAAGCCGCCAGGAAGCTCGGGATCAGCCGGCGCACGTTGCATCGGAAGATCAATGAGATGAAAGGGGAGAAGGACAAGTGACGGGTGACGGGTGAGAGAAATGCAGAGTTCCTCGCATATTTAGACTTGCCACTTGTCACTCGTCACTCGTCACTGGTCCTAACGAAAGTGGCGCAGGAAAAGAAAATTTTCGGGACGGACGGCGTACGCGGGGTGGCGAACGTCGAACCGGTGACGGCTGAAACGACGCTCAAACTCGGCCGGGCCGCAGCCCACATTTTCACGAAACTGAATCCGCGCCGGCATCCAAGCGGGGCGCGGCCGAAAATCGTTCTCGGCAAAGACACGCGTCTTTCCGGTTACATGCTGGAGAACGCGCTTGTGGCCGGCATCACTTCGCTCGGCGTGGACGTGCTGCTCATCGGACCGCTGCCGACGCCAGGAGTGGCCTATATCACGCGATCGTTGCGCGCGGATGCTGGAATCGTTCTCTCCGCTTCGCACAATCCCTACGAAGACAACGGCATTAAGTTTTTCCGGCACGACGGCTACAAGCTCGACGACCAGGTGGAACAACAGATCGAGAACCTGGTCTTTAGCGGCGAGATCGATTCGATCCGGCCGACGGCGGGAAAGATCGGACGCGCCCGCCGGATCGATGACGCGCTTGGTCGCTATGTGGAATTCGCCAAGGCAAGTTTCCCGAGAAAGATGTCGCTCGAGAAAATGCGCATCGCGGTCGATGTGGCGAATGGCGCTGCTTACAAATCGACGCCCTGCATTTTGCGCGAGCTGGGCGCGGCCGTGACGGTATTCCATGACG
>JALYIN010000334.1 GCA_030775765.1 Verrucomicrobiota bacterium | reverse complement strand
ACCCTGGCCGGCCTCGAGATTCTTCGCCGCATCCATGCGCAGTACAACGGCCGGCCACCGATAACCGTGCGCCTGGTTGATTGGGCCGATGAAGAAGGCGCGCGGTTCGGGAAAAGCCTTTTCGGATCTTCCGCCTGCTCGGGCCATCTCGACATGGATGAAGCGCGCGTGTTGCACGACAAACAGGGCGTGAACCTTCCCGCAGCGCTGGAGCAACACGGGATCGATTTCGAAAAAGTGAAGGAATGCGGCAAAGAGCTGGAGAACGCTGCCGCTTATTTGGAACTGCACATCGAGCAAGGCCCTGTCTTGCTCGATCTCGACCGCCCGCTTGGGACGGTGCTCGGGACTTTCGGCGTCGAACGCCACGCCATCACCTTTCACGGGCAAGCCGCTCATTCCGGTAGCACGCCGATGAACCGCCGGAAGGATGCCCTTCTGGCGGCAGCCAAGATGTCGCCGGAGATTTACCGGATCGCCGAGCGCACCACCGCCAGTCCGGCTCGGACCGCCAGTCCGGGTCGGGCCGGAGTGTGCACCATCGGTTCCTGTACAACCAAGCCCGGCATCGTTACCAGCGTCGTCGAAGAATGCCGGATCACACTCGATCAACGCCACCTCGATGCCGCCGCTCTCGCAAGCATGCTGTCCGAAGCACGCGAAGCCAGCGAACGTTTCGCGAAGGAAGGTAACGTCACCGTTTCCTGGGAACGCCTCTGGCAAATCGAGCCGATTCTCTTCAGCGAAGATCTCATCGCGCTCTGCGACGAATCAATCTCCGACGCTGGCGCGAAACCACATCGCCTCCCGTCCGGCCCGCTCCACGACGCCGCCGAAGTCGCCCGCGCCGGCGTCCCCACCATCATGATGTTCGTCCAAAGCCTCCACGGCATCAGCCACAACAAGATCGAGGACACTAAGGAGGAGCATCTCGCGATGGCCGTAACCGCCTTCGACAAACTGGCGGACAAAGCGATGAGGTGGATCGAGTCCCGCGACCGCGGGACCGCTCGATGACAGAAGGGCGGAGAAGCCGCGACTTCGTTTCCAGCGGGGCGGCCTAAATTAACCTCACAAGCCTTGCAGTTCCTTGTACGAGATCACCTCGTTCAAGCTGAAAGGTTGCCCGTCGAGCGTGAGTTTACCCTTTAGCGTCACTTTGCCTTTAGAAAAGTCCACACTGATCGTGCCGTTAAAACTCCCGTTCTTCGTCGTTAGCGTGATCGGGGCGTTCGTATAGCCTTGGCCGGTGTCCTTAACCCGACCGGTGAGAAGCCAACTGCCCGTGATGAGCGTAACTTCAGCCGCTCGATCACCGCCAACGCGATGCTCGAGCAGGTTGATCGCTACTTTTTATCGGGGACGTAACAAGAAGGAAAGCGTGAATCATCGTCGCCGCCGGAGGTTGCCCCGAGTCCGGCGTGCCTGTCATTATTGCGTCACGATGCAAAAACAACGCCGTGTGAACTCGCGATTGCCCAGTCGCTCGTCCGCTTGATTGATTCACTCGCGCCCGCTCATTCACCTTTCAGGCTTTCCGTCTACCCGGCGGCTTCCCCGGCACGCCGTGTTCGCACGTCCCAGTGCTCAGCCGAGGCCAAGTCCATCTCGCACCGTTTGATGAACGACGGGCGCTCATCCGCAGATTAGCCAAACCATCCATTCGACTTCGCTCAGGACAGGTTTTCGCAGACTCAGAGAAGGAAAATCTGGGTGAATCGGTGAAATCTGTGGATGAATTGCCCGCAGCTCGGCGCGTGGCTCTCGACCGCGAGCGATCAGCCCCGGGCACCGTCACGCGGCAGCAAATTGGTTCTCGATGCCGTCCTTCGCGACGTTGTAGACTGAGCCTTCGCCCAACCGGAGGAGTTCATATGCCTACTCTCGCTACGACCGTCGACGGATTGAAATTACCGAATCCATTTGTCATTGGATCGGGGCCGCCGGGGACGAACCTGAATGTCATTTCGCGCGCATTCCGCGAGGGCTGGGGCGCGGTAATTGCGAAAACCGTCAGCCTCGATTCTTCGAAGGTGGTCAATGTCGCGCCGCGCTACGCGAAGTTCCACGGGAACGATCGCAAGGACGTGATCGGCTGGGAGAACATCGAGCTGATCAGCGACCGGCCGTTCAACATCTGGCTGGATGAATTCAAGAAGTGCAAGGACCAGCATCCCGACGGCGTCCTGATCGCCTCGATCATGGAGGAATACAATCGCGAGGCGTGGATCGAGATCGTCCAGCGTTGCGAAGGCGCGGGGGTTGATTCGTTCGAGCTGAATTTCTCCTGCCCGCATGGATTGCCCGAGCGGAAAATGGGCGCGGCCATGGGCGAAAACCCGGAGATCGTCGAGGAGGTCGTGGGATGGGTGATGTCGGCCGCGACGAAACCGGTCTGGGCGAAGATGACGCCGAACGTGACTCGGATTGTCGAGCCGAGCCGCGCCGCCTACCGGGGCGGCTGCCAGGGAGTGAGCGCGATCAACACGATCCGCAGCGTGATGAGCGTGAATCTCGACACGTTGCGGCCGGAGCCAACGGTCGAGGGTTACACGACGCCGGGCGGTTATTCGGGAAAAGCGGTGCGACCTATCGCGCTCCGAATGGTCATGGAAATCGCAACCATGATCCGGAGCGAATTTCCCGGGCGCAGTTTGTCGGGTCTCGGCGGCATCGAGAGCGGCGAGGATGCCGCGCAGTTCATCCTGCTCGGCGCGGACACGACCCAGGTCTGCACCGGGGTGATGAAGTACGGTTATGAATCGGTGAAGCGGATGTGCGACGAGCTGCTCGCCTTCATGGAGAAGCATAAGTTCGAGACCCTGGACGATTTCAAAGGGAAGAGCCTGGATTATTTCACGACGCATCGTGAGCTGGTCCGCATGCAAACCGAGCGCAAAGCGAAAGACAAAGCAGCTGCCGAGGAAGCCGCCGCGAAGAAGATGGTGCGAGCAGACGGGGAATGGAGTGGCGACGATTTCGTGAAACAGTCGGACGCATTAGCAAGGGGATGAAGAAAGTGACGAGTGACATGTGACGTGTGACATGAAGAGAAACGAGCACGCCTTCCGACTCGTCACTCGTCCCACGTCACTCGTCATACGTCACTCGTCACTTTCCTAAGAACAGATGTCTTCCAACACGTCACAGGTCACACGTCACTCGTCACTCTCCCCATGTCCTGTTTTCATCAACGGCGAATGGCGCACGCTCTCCGGGATCGCCACTTCGCCTGTCTTCAACCCTTCGAGGGGCGAAACGATCGCAGAAGCGCCGATGGGCGGCGCGGAGATGGTGGACGAAGCGGTCGAGTCGGCAGCGGCGGCGTTTCCCGCCTGGCGGGAGACACCGCCCGTGGAACGTGCCCGGGTTTTCTTTCGTTACCGGCAACTGGTCGAGGAAAACTTCGATCGGATTTGCCAGAGCGTGACGCGCGAACACGGGAAGACTTTGGCTGAAGCGCGCGGGAGCGTTTATCGCGGCATCGAGAACGTCGAGTACGCCTGCGGCGTGCCGACGCTGCTGATGGGCGACACGCTCGAGAACCTCGCGCGCAGTGTCGATTGCGAGACGCTGCTCCAGCCGCTCGGCGTTTGCGTCGGGATCACGCCGTTTAATTTCCCGGCGATGGTGCCGATGTGGATGTTCCCGCTCGCGATCGCGTGCGGAAACACCTTCGTCCTGAAACCGAGCGAGAAAGTTCCGCTCACGGTCGTGATGATCATCGAGCTGCTCGAGAAAGCCGGGCTGCCCAAGGGCGTCCTCAATCTCGTCCACGGCGGACGCGAATGCGTGGACGCGTTGCTTACCCATCCGAAAGTGAAAGCGATCTCGTTCGTCGGCTCGTCGCCGGTCGCCAAACACATTTTCGAAACCGGAACACGCCACGGCAAACGTGTCCAGGCCAACGGCGGCGCGAAAAATTATATCGTGATCATGCCCGACGCCGATATGTCACAGACTGTCGATGCGCTCTCGACCGCGGCGTTCGGCTGCGCCGGCGAACGCTGCATGGCCGGCTCGACTGCCATTACCGTTGGCGCCGCGGCAGAACGGCTGCTGCCGTCGCTCGTTCAGGCCGCGCGAGCGATCCGGGTAGGTCCGACCGACGTTGAGATGCAGCCCGACATGGGCCCGGTGATCACGGCGCAACATCGCGACCGCGTCGCGAGTCTCGTCGCGAGCGGAGAAAAGGAAGGCGCGAAAGTCATTTGCGATGGACGAGGCGCCCGCATCGAAAGCGCCCCGAACGGTTTCTACATTGGCGCCACCATCATCGATCAGGTCCGCGA
>JALYIN010000333.1 GCA_030775765.1 Verrucomicrobiota bacterium | reverse complement strand
AAGCTCGTGCGCGCGATCACGCCCGCCGACTTTCAGGTCGACGAGCTCAGCGAATTGAACGGAGCGGACCGGTCCATCGTCGTCAGCGGCGGACCCGATTCACGCGAGCGACATCTGTTTCGGTTTTCACTCGAGACGAAAGCCGAACCGCAACGATTAACGCGCGAGCCGGGCCGCCACCTGGGCGTGTTCGGCGAGAACAAGGAAGCGTTCCTTCATCGTTTCGATCTGCGCGATGGCCGTGCTGGATGGGAGGTGCTGCATTCCGCTGACGCCAAACAAATCGCCGCACTTCCTTCCGTGGCTGAGAGACCCTCCTCGCTGCCGAAAGTCGAGCTGCTCCGGACGGCCGGCGTGCGGCCGATGGACGCTGCGATCGTAAGGCCGCGCGACTTCAAGAAGGGCAGCCGCTATCCTGTCATCCTCGATGTTTACGCTGGGCCCGGCCACAAACAGGTGGTCGCGCAGCCGGACCGATACATGATTGACCAATGGATGGCTGATCGCGGTTACATCGTGGTCGCGCTGGATGGACGCGGCACGCCCGGTCACGGCCGCGATTGGGAACGCGCGATTCGTGGGAACCTCATCGACGTTGCGCTCGCGGACCAGATCGCGGGTTTGCATGCGCTCGGAAAACACGAGCCGGCAATGGATCTCAAACGCGTCGGTGTCGTCGGCTGGTCGTTCGGCGGTTATTTTTCGGCAATGGCGGTGATGCAGAGGCCGGAGATTTTTCGCTGCGCAGTCGTCGGGGCGCCGGTCGTGACCTGGGAGAATTACGATACGCATTACACAGAGCGTTATCTCGGATTGCCTTTGGAAAATGCGGACGGGTATCGCGCGAGCAGCGTCCTGACCTCCGCGGCGAAGTTGAGCCGCCCGCTCCTCCTCATTCACGGGTTGACCGACGACAACGTTTATTTCCAGCACTCCGTCCAATTATCTGAAGCGCTCTTCGAAGCCGGCAAGGATTTCAATTTCCTCCCGCTTCTCGGCACCCACATGGTGAGCGAGCCTTTGCTCCGCTTGCGCCGGCAGACGCGCATCATCGAGTTCTTCGATGCGGAACTGAAGCCGAAGACGAAGTAGCGGGACGCGCTCGTTACTGCGACGATCGCATCACTTTTTGCACCGGCGATTTCGTGCCGTCCTTGTAGGTAAGCTGGACGTTCGCGAACTGCGTGTTGCCAGGGACGGTCAGGTAAAGGTCGTCGCCCACTTCGAACATTTTATCGGTTGGCTTGAACTTGAAATTTTGGTCGAGCGCTTCGCTGTTGAGCGAGTAGCGCACCTCTTTGATCGCAGGGCGATACGACATCAGCGTGGTGAAATAGAGCAGCACTTTGCCGTCGTAATCGCGGAAGCTCAGCCAGGAACCTGAGACCATGTTGAGCGACATCTTAGCTTGCGCGAACTGCTGGTCGCCGGTGGAGAACTTGAGCGTGTAAGGGCCGTTGGTCGCGCCGTTTTTGTCCGTGTATTTCACCTCGAGGGTGTGCTCGCCTGGCGAGAGATTCGGCATCGGGACGAAAGTGTTAATCATCGGCAACCCGGTCTGCGGACTTTGATAAGGCAGATGCCCGGTCGAGATGAATTCGCCTTTGCCGTCGAGCCGGTAGAACAGCTCTTTCGCCTTGAAATCCGTCAGGGAAAAAATGGCGGCCCATCCTGAGTTGCTTTGCTGGGCCGTGACGGTCACCGGATTTTCCAGGACACGGTCGGGCGTGCTCGTCAGCTTGGCCCAGCGCACCTGGGCGGCCTCAGCCCACTTTTGGGCCTCCTTTTTATCGAGGAAGAATTTTTCGAATTTCCCCGCTGCATTCGCCGCCCGGAATTTCTCCAGCCATTCCTTTTCCGCCCGCTGATCGGCCAGAGTCTGTTCACCCTTTTTCGATTCCGAGAATTCCTGGCTGATGAGCCATGGAAGCGGACCGAACTCGGGGTTGGCTTCCGCCAGCGCCTTCAGTTTCTTCACGCGCGCTTCACCTTCGTCGAGCAAGGCCAGGGCTGTTTGGTATGAAACGGTCGGCGGTTTGAGTTTGTCCCCGAAGTAATGCATCGCCTCGACGGCGCCGACCTTGCCTTCGGCCGACTTGAGCATGGCCGAATAACTTAGCCAGGGATCGAGCGCTTCGAGATTGGAAACCAGGTAGTCGGAATATTCCTTCCGCGCCGCGGAGAAATTGCCACCCAACTCGTGGATGCGCGCATTGTGATAATGTTCCTCCGGCGTCTTCGCGTTCTGCACGAGTCCGCCGTTGGACGACAGCGATTCAAACCGTTCCGCAATCTTCTCCAGCGTCGCCTGACTTTTATCCATTTTGGTGGACATCCGGCCCTGCCCCCACACCAGCCAGAGCACCAGGAGCGCAACGAAGACCAGCAACGCCGCTATCATCCAGGCCCAGCGTTTCGCCCCCCTGCGCAGTTGGGTGAGATCGTCGCGCAGCTTGAGCACGCCGGCTTCGAGCGCCTCTTTGGTCGCCAGCGGATGAAAAAGATGGGTGTCGGCTTTCAGGACACCGCGATAGGCTGATTGCAACTGCCGGATCTCTTCCGGTTCCGGCTCGTGAGGATCGATCGGGAAGTTTTCATCCATGAAAAGGTACCAGACCTTTTTGCCTTTTTTCCGGCCGTAGAGGGCCTCGAATTGCGTGTAGCTCACGCGGCCGAATTCCGGATCGGCCACCGGCGGCTCCGCGCCATAACATTGGCCAACCAGCTGGACGACGCCCTTGCATTGATCGATCTGGGTGCGCAACATCTGGCGCAGGTCGCCGGTTTCCGTCCCGAAAATGTCCTGCCAGACCGGCTCGTAGCCGAGGAACGTCAGGGTGTTGGCGACGAGCTGCCGCGCGCTGCGCAGTTCCTTGCTGACGGCGGAAATGAAAATTGTTGGGCGAGGCGACACGGCGGGAATGATTAGCTAACGAGTTCTTGCGTGACAAGCATGCAACGAGATAGACGGGCTCCGGGTCCGCGCTTTGCGCGAAGAAATCCTATTTCTTCGGCTTCTGGAGCGGCGGAAGAACTGTTTCGATCCTGCCGCGCTCCGGCTCCAACCAAGGGGGAAGCACGAGCGTTTCGCCGAGATGCTTGGGATCTTCATCGACCGCGAATCCCGGACCTTCAGTCGCAAGTTCGAAGAGCACTCCACCTGGCTCCGGGAAATAAACGGATTTGAACCAGAAGCGATCGATCACCGGCGTGGGACGCGAACCGCCTTCCTGCACGCGGCGGCGGACTTCGAGCTGATGCGCCTCATCGTCCACTCGCCAGGCGAGATGATGAATGCTGCCGGTGCCCCACGCGCCACGGCCGGAAGTGGGGCTTTCGTGGAGATCGACGTAGGCGCCGGATTTCCCACCGGCGACTCCGTACCGATTCCAACCGTTCTCGGTTCCGAGATGCGCGAATCCCATCGCTCCGGTGAGAAACGAACTGGTCCCAATGAGGTCCCGTTCGACCAGACGCGCGCTTTCCAGGCCGCGAATCTGGCGTTTCTCCGGAATCGGACTGTGTTCCCACGGAGTGAATGATCGGTCTAACGACTCCTCGTTTTCAACAAGAGCGACGCGCAATCCGTGCGGGTCGCGCAGCGGCAAGGTCGGACGGCCAAAACGCGATTCGAGCGGACTGACTGCGACGCCGTGTTGTTGCAATCGCTCGCCCCAAAAATCGATGCCGCCCGGTGGAATCGCCAACGAAACTTCGCTGCTCAAGCCATGGCCTTCGCGGCTCGGCGCCATTTGCGCCCAAGGAAAAAAAGTCAGGTCAGTGCCGGGATGACCGTCGGCATCGGCATAGAAAAGATGGTATGTCCCCGGATCATCCTGGTTCACACTTTTCTTCACCAGCCGCATCCCCAGAACTCCGGCATAAAAATCAAGATTCTCCTGCGCCGGCCCGGCAATGGCCGTGACGTGATGAAGTCCCCTCACCGTCTGCATCTCGCGTCCACCATCGCGCGCCCGCGGCGCGGACGCTATTGCAAATGATACGCTTCCACGAGGGCGATCCCGTTCGCGCCACTCACTCCGCTGACTACGGCGGTGTAATTGCCAGGCGTAAGATCGGCGAGGATCGCAGATTCCAAATCGCTCGAGGGGGCGAGGCCAGCACTCGAGATGGCCGCCGGTTGCGCATCCTTCCAATTATTGTTGGAGGAAATTCTTGCGCCGTTGGCATCGAACAAATCGATCTGCGGATCGCTGATTGGATTCTGAATTCCGAGCGCGGCCAGAGACGGGCCGAGCGCGCGAAAGACCACCCGCGCCGGGTCCGAGCCGGTCACGATCGTCCCGCCGATCATGACGTTTTCTGCTGAACCAACGAATCCGCGCGTGCTGAGATTTCCGAGCTTCGATGTGGCGCTGGTCTGCAGATCGTAGAGTTCCACGAGGCCGATACCGGTGGCGCTCCCGTTGCCGCGCAGGATCGCGGTGTAGGCGCCGGGCACGAGCGTGGTAAGGATCGCGGATTCGAGATCATTCGATGGGGCCAGGTTCGCGTCGCGCAAGGCCTGCGCCTGGCTCTGCCGCCAGTCGTTGTTGGTGGCCAGGAGATTGCCACTCGCATCGTAGAGCTCGAGAAACGGATCGCCCAAGGCGCCTTGCACGCCCAGCGCGCCAAGCGAAGGTCCGAGTCCGCGCACAACGACTTGCTTGCCCGTGTTTCCCGTGATGATGAAACCAGCGATCGCCACATTGCTGGCTGTGCCCACCTGAACGCGCGTCGACAGATTCGCCAATGCGTCGTGGCCGGTCACGCGAACAACGGCCGCGTCGTAAGCGATTCCATGCGTGCCGTCGTCCGCGCTCAGCATGAATGTGTATGTGCCGGGCGCGCTGATCGTCGCCGTGGTCGTCGCCTGGTTCGCGCCCGCGAAGGAAACGCCCGCCGGCCCTGAATAAACTTTCCAGGAAACGGACGCACGACTCGAAGGATCGTTGACCGAACCGTTGAGAGAAATATTCGCCGGCCATTCCAGAAATTGATCGGGACCCGCATCAACACTCAGCGCGCCCGGCGAGCGCGGACCTTCCGCCGGACCGGTAGTCTGAATGACTTCGAAGTTGCTGATATCGATCGTCGAGAGATGACTGAATGCGCTCGAACTAAAGCGATTGTCCGGACAAACCGAGACCGAAAAGAAATTCCCGTTATCGGCCACGATTGCGCCATACTTTTTCAGGGCGAGCAGGACCGCTTTTTCTTCGGTGGTCCAATTGCTGGGAATAGAGAAGCCCGCCTTTAGCCGCAGGCGCTGTCCCATGGCCGGATAATTTGTGGAGGTCGCCGGGATCGAGGAGGCGTAATGCGTGGCCGGGTAAATATATTCTTTGCGCGACCGCTTCACGACCAGGCGCAAGGCGTGCTCGACCATGCCGCGCTCGCACTCATCGTAACGCACCGTCGCGACGAACATCGACAACCCGGCAGCGTCGCCGGATGTCCAGCCGGCGGGGCGAAGCGCATTCGAATTGAGATTGAATTTCGCGCCGTTCGAAGCCTGCCATCCGTTTTGGGTCAATTTCATCTGCCAGGTTTCCCAAACCGATCCGGCTCCGGGCGCGACCATGATTCCATGGCGATCGCCACCGTTGTTGTTCACGTCCATCTGCCATTGTTGCAGCGTCAGATTGCCGGTGCCCCGCGGCCAGGTCTCAATCGGTTGATTGGCGGGAATCGGATAGCTGCCGGCGGGATAGGTGCCGCCGTCCAGGTCCGACTCATCGGGATAATCCAGGAACGGAATCATGACGCGCGGGTGGTTGTCCGGCACGAGGACGTAATTCATTTCGTAAAAGGGCTGGAGCGTCTGGCGAGTGCCGAGGTCAGACTTGATTTGGGCTATCATCGCATCCGAGTTCGGCAAGAGCGGGCGCCGTGAGATGTCTTCGTTCCAGGGATTATCGCGCGGCATGACCTGCATCGCGGAAACGACGGCATCAGCGGTAGGTGTGTTGAACAAAATCGGCGCGGTCACGACCGGCGACGGGCCAAGGATGCGCCCCTCGTGATTGATTCGTTCCGCCTGGGCGATCGACGCCAGTCCAAGCAAAAGCAGCAAGATGCGTCGCGTGATCATCGGTCACCAAAAGCAGCAGTAATTAAGCCGGACTGTCGCCACCCGCGGCCTCGTTTCCATGCAGCCCTCGTTCCCAAGTTGTACTTAGGAACGCCAGTGTTTTCGAAGCTCAGCTTCGTGGTGTGGCATGTTGCGGCGGGGAGGAAGCACAGCTTCCGAGACAGGGCATTCCCATGAGCAACTTGGGAACGAGGTCCTTTCCTTACCCTTCGATGCCGGTCTACAGAACGCCTACCGCGCGTGAAATCAGCAGGATGACAATGCTCAGCGAGATAAAGATTTGGATCATCGAGAGAACTTTCGCCCAACGTGCCAGCAGCGGCGCGTCCGTGGGGCCGAAG
>JALYIN010000332.1 GCA_030775765.1 Verrucomicrobiota bacterium | reverse complement strand
CGATCACTTCCGCATCCGAATCTTTCGCCTTCGCCGCGATCTTGCCGTCGACGATTAAAAGATCTCCCACTTCATTTCGCTGGTTCGCGGGATCGATGATCCGTCCATTGCGAATCACTGTGTTCATGGCGTCGCGATCCCTCCGCAGAGATAAAGGACAGCCATGCGGATCGCGAGGCCGTTGGTCACTTGTTCCAGGATCACGCTCTGGGCACCGTCGGCCAGTTCGCTGTCGATCTCGACGCCGCGATTGATGGGGCCGGGATGCATGATAAGGCAGTCGGGCTTGAGCCGTTTCCCGCGTTCCTTCGTCAGGCCAAAGAGCCGGACGTACTCCCCGATCCCGGGGAAATATTCCTTTCGCTGACGTTCGTGTTGAATCCGAAGCAGATTAACGACGTCCACCGTCTCGAGCACTTCGTCGAGGTTGTGGGTCACGGTCACGCCGAGTTTTTCAAATTCGCGGGGCACCAGCGTGCTCGGGCCGACCAGCGTGACGCGCGCGCCCAGTTTCAGCAGCGCGAAGATGTTCGAGCGCGCCACGCGGCTGAACAGAACGTCGCCGATGATGGCGACATGGAGTCCCGCGATCGCGCCCTTGCGGGACCGGATGGTGTACAGATCGAGCAACGCCTGGGTGGGATGCTCGTGCGCACCATCGCCCGCGTTGATGATGCTGGACTTGAGTCGCTCGGCGAGGAATTGCGGTGCGCCGGACGAGCTGTGCCGGAGCACAATGAGATCGGCGTGGTAAGCCTCAAGAATTTTCGCGGTGTCCTTGAGCGTTTCGCCTTTGATAAGGCTCGAAGAGGAAGCTGATATGTTGATCACATCCGCGCTCAGGCGGATCGCGGCGAGCTCGAACGAGGTTCGAGTTCGCGTGCTGGGTTCGACGAAAAAGTTTACCAGCGTCTTGCCGCGTAAGGCCGGTACTTTCTTGATCTCGCGGCTGCCGACTTCCTTGAAGGCATCGGCCGAATCGAGAAGAAAAACGATTTCCTCGGCGGAAAGCTCGCGAATGCCGAGCAAATCTTTCCGCTGCCAGCGCACTTCGGTTTTGGCCGGATCGGTCACGCCGTTTCCCCCTTGATGAGCCAGACCGCGTCCGGTTCGCCATCGACATCCTCGAGGCGCAATTGCACCTGTTCGCCCGGCGCGGTCGGAAGATTCTTGCCCACGTAATCGCCGCGTATCGGGAGTTCGCGATGACCGCGATCGATCAACGCCGCCAGCTGAATCCGGGCGGGACGCCCGAACGAGCCGATCGCATCCATCGCCGCCCGCACGGTCCGACCAGTAAAGAAAACATCGTCAACGATGATGACGATCTTGCCCTCGAGCGGCAGCGGCAGGGTGGATGCCTGGACGCGCGGAAGTTCCCGGCGCGTCCCAACATCGTCGCGATGCATCGAAACATCGATTGCGCCGGTCGCGACGCGCGGTTGGCCTAACGACCCAATAATCTCCGCCAGGCGCCGCGCGATTACGACGCCGCGCGAAGGAATTCCGGCAAGAATGACCGAGCCAATATCCGGATTTCGCTCAATGATTTCGTGCGCAATGCGGCGCAACGCGCGGTCGATGGCCGCGGCATCCATCACCGGAGCGGTGATAGACGATCGAGATGAAGCGTGAGTATTTGGTTTCACAGAATCCCTTCGCGACCTCGCAGGATCGCATTAAAGGAAAGCGGGCGGAGATTTAAGCGGTCATCGTTTCGGCTCTGCTCTCCTTCATCCGCTTGTTCCGCCAACTGGAGCGGTACTTCACGATCCAGTCGAGCAACGCCTTTTCGAAGCCGATATCAGATCCGGCTTTCTCGCTCTCGATCCACTTGTGCTTCAAAATTTCCTCCCGCTCCGCGAGGAATTCCTTGTAAAGAACAGAATTCTTAACGAACTGCGCTGGTGCGCCTTCAGCCGCCGTCATGTCGGCACTGTTTTTCATATTAGCGGGCGCCGGTCAATAAAAACCATACGCCACGTCTTAGGCGTAGCAGTGGCTGTGCCTATTCAATTCCCTGGAGCCGGCAAGCCCTCGGGCCGGGGGAAACGCCGGGCGGCCTGAGAGCAGGCCGTCTCCAAATCACCGCAGCGTCTCCCGCAGGCGGGCCGCGATTTTCATGAACTCGGCCGCGACTGGAGAATCGCCGGACTCGGCGGTAATCGGCATGCCGCGGTCGCCGGATTCACGGGTAGCGATATCGATGGGAATCTGGCCTAGTAACGGCACTCGGAGCCGCTTCGCTTCCCGCTCGCCCCCACCGGAGCCGAAGATGTCGTAGCGCTTCCCGTCGCTCGGACAGGCGAAGTAACTCATGTTCTCGATGAGGCCGAGCACGGTGACGTTCACCTTCTCGAACATAGTCGCGGCCTTTCGCGCATCGATCAGCGCGACTTCCTGCGGCGTCGTGACGATGATCGCGCCGGCGAGCGCGACGGTTTGCACAATCGTGAGCTGGATGTCGCCGGTGCCGGGGGGCAAATCGAGGACGAGGTAATCCAGTTCGCCCCACTCCACCTGCCGAAGGAATTGCTGGGTGTATCGCGTCACCATCGGTCCGCGGAGGATCGCAGGCGCCGCGTCGTCGAGGAGGAATCCCATCGACATCAGTTTTAGTCCGTATTGCTCGATCGGGATGATCCGATTGTCCTCAGTCGCCATCGGCCGATCGCGCGAACCGAACATGAGAGAGATGCTAGGCCCGTAGATGTCGCAATCGCAAAGACCGACCCGCGCCTCAGTTTTTTCCAAGGCAACCGCGAGATTTGCCGCCACGGTCGACTTCCCCACGCCGCCTTTGCCGCTCGCAATGGCAATGACATGTTTCACGCCTTCGATTCGCGTGGCACCGACTCCGGCCGCGCCAGCTCCCGCAGGCGGCGCGTGGATATCGATAAGCACGTTCGCGTTTTCAACGCCCGCCATTCCGCGCAACGCCGCTTCCGATTCCGCCTTGATCGCTTGCGGAATCGCGGGCTCATTCGTCGCGAGTGCCATTTGCACGGTGACCGCGGCGCCCTCGATGCGAATCGCTTTCACGATCCCGAACGACACGATATCCCGGCTGAAACCGGGATACCTAACCTGCTTCAGCGCTTCTTTGACCTGGTCCTCCGAGATCGGCATGGGGGAGTAACGTAACGCCCCCGGACAGCGAGTAAACCGAGCGTTGCGAAATCAGCGGGCTACGCGCGATTAATCGTGTCGTTCTTGCAGGCCCAGAAGACACTCATGCACACGGAGCCCATCGCGATCCCAAAAGTAAATAACGTGAGCATGCCGCCATCTTTAGCAGTGGCCGTACCGCGCCCGTTTACAGGGTAAAATCTCGCGCGTGCGTCGATTTACCGTTTACTTTCGCGACACAAGTGTCGCGATTGCGGCAAAAAACGCGCGCTATTTCATGAGCATGGCCTGCGACGCCTCGCATAGCCATTTGTCTTTGCGCAACACCCAAACGTCGGTCCAGCGGAAGGTGCGCTTGAAGGCCTGGCCGTCTTTGGTTTTCCCAACTTCGGTAGAGGTGCCGGTCGCAACCGCGAACTGCCCGCCGAAGACTCGCACGTCTACCTTGCCGTTTTTCGTGGAGGTATAAACATCAGTGTCCTTTTTGATTTCGGAGAGCAGGTTCGACTTGCTCATCACTTTGCCCTTGGAGCTGACGCCGCGGAAGTCATCGGCAAGATAGGCTTGGGCAACCGAGAGATCGTGCTTCATCACCGAGGCTTCCCATTTGTCCTCGATGTCCCTGATAGTCGCTTCGGAAGTCGATTTTTTCGTCGGCATCACCGCTGCGGATGACGTGCTCGTGCTCGGAGTCGCGCTCGGGCTGCTCTTGGTGGCGGCAGGCGAGGAAGACTTGGTCGGTGAAGGCGACGTTTCTGATCTTGGCGCAGCCGTCGCCGTCGCTTCCGTGGGGACCGAAACGCTTGGATCCTGCTTCTCAGAAGCGGTCGCTTCGGGCGACGGTCTCTCTTCCTGGGCCAGGGTAAATGGCGTGGCAAGGGCGAAAAGCGTGGTAATAGCGACGATAGTGATCTTCATCTGGTTCTCCGGTTAGGATTGGCGCAG
>JALYIN010000331.1 GCA_030775765.1 Verrucomicrobiota bacterium | reverse complement strand
CGACGGCGGTGTCGATGGCGAAACATCTCGGCGCGAAGAAGCTCGCGGTGCCTTCGGCAGGGAACGCGGGCGGCGCGTTGGCGGCTTACGCGGCGCGCGCGGGCCTCGAGGCGCACGTTTTCATGCCGAGCGATACGCCGCGGGCCAACATCATCGAATGCCGCGAGCTGGGTGCGCACGTGGTTCTCATTGACGGGCTGATTACGGATTGCGGCGCGGAGATTGCGAAACGCAAAACGGCGAAAGGCTGGTTCGACATGTCTACGTTGAAGGAGCCGTACCGGGTGGAGGGCAAGAAGACGCTCGGTTACGAATTGGCGGAGCAAATGAATTGGACGTTGCCCGACGTAATCCTTTATCCGACGGGGGGCGGCACGGGCTTGATTGGGATGTGGAAGGCGTTCGACGAAATGGAGAAGCTGGGGTGGATCGGCGCGCCGCGGCCACGGATGTTTTCGGTGCAGGCGAGCGGTTGCGCGCCAATCGTGAACGCATTTAATGCCGGGGAAAAATTCGCGGCGGAATTTCCCAACGCGCATACGCTCGCGTCCGGGTTGCGCGTGCCGAAAGCCGTCGGCGATTTTATCATGCTCGATATTCTGCGGACATCGGGCGGTGGCGGCGTTACGGTCGAGGACGAAGCGATGATTGGCGCGACCCGCGAGGTGGGCGCGGCGGAAGGACTCTTCGTGGCGCCGGAAGGGGCGGCGTGTTTCGTCGCGTTGCGAAAGCTTTTGAGGGCGGGCAAGATCGCGGCCGAAGATCGCGTCGTCATCTTTAATACCGGGTCGGGTATTAAATATCTCGACTGCTACGACGCGTCGTAATTTTCCTCTGCCGCTTCCTCTTCCGCTCCGTTCCATCCATCGAATGGATTGAGAGGAAGAGGTAAAGGAAGCGGAAGAGCGCGAGCCAAAATAATTTTGCTCGCTAGTGCTGGGGAGCGCCTGCTAGCAATGACCCTCCTATGCAGGGAAAACCACCGCCGGGCCAGGGACCGAAAGCGTCGCAATCACCCCCAGGGGGCGGGGGACCGCAGATGGCGCAAGGTCCGCAGGGGGGGCCTCCGCCTCCGGTCGCGCCGGGAGCTTTGCGGGGAATGGCTCCGCCCGCGGGCGCCGACCTGAAACGCAAAGGTCGCGGCGGGGCAGGAGTGCAGCTCAGCGATGTGGGCTGGGGAAAGATTTTCAAGCTCGGGTGGAAGCTGCTGGGCTTTTTCAAGATTCTCGCGGTCTCCTATTGCCTGATGATGCTGGCGCAAAACGTCGTGAACCTCGGCATGTCGCAGCTCATCGGCGAAGTAACGAAGGCACTCAACAGCGTGGCGAATTCGGCGAGGCCGGAAGATTCGGCACGATCTGCGAACACTCCCGCAACGCCAAAGGCCGTGGCCGTGAAAGGGCCGTCTGATTCGGCAGCGCAGCTGGAAGAAGATCCGAAGGGCCGGCTCATTCGCGTCTCGGTTTTCTGGGCCATCTGCGCGCTGCTGGCGCTGGGCATGGGTCTTCCGATGCGGACGATCTCGACCAAACTCGATCTCGCTCTCTCTAATAAAATGCGGAGCCAGCTCTTTGCGCGGATGCTCCGGCAATCACCGGAGTTCTATCACACCCACGAATCGGGTGAGCTGAACGCGGTGGTGAACCAGTTCACCGTGGAAGCGGCGATGACGTTGCGCCAGGTCAGCGTGGATATGCTACTCCAGATCGTGACGCTGGGGATCACGGTCGGATTGCTCATTTACAACTTCCAAATGCAAGGTCCGGCGCCGACGATTGGCGGCGTCGCGATTCCGCCCTGGGCCATTCCGCTCGCAATTGTCCTCTTCGCCTTTGTCTCGCCCTGGATCACCGGAAAGCTATCGAACAAAGTCCGTGACGTTTCCCGTGACCTTCAGGAAAAAATGGTCGCGCTCAACAGCCTGGTCACGGGCGCGATGCAATCGCCGGAGGAAATCCAGGCAATGGAAGCCGAGCCGATGTTCGTGGCGAAGCACGACAAGCAGCTGCGTTCACTCCTGAGCTCGCGTGTCCGGAACACGGTGACGATGGAATCGATGGGACTCATCAGCAGCCTCCCCGGCTGGCTCGTCCAGGTCGTGATGCTCGCGTTCGGTATCTACGCGGCCTACAAGTCGGGCAACGCGGCGAGCGCGGGCAACGTGGTCGCCATTTTCCTGCTTACGCCGCAACTGATGGGACCGATCCAGGCACTTTCGGTTTACATCATCATGGCGGGCAGTGCCTGGCCGCGCATCGAGACCGTGAACGAAATGATGGAATCGCGCGCGCTCCGGGAAGAAAAATCAGGAACGCTAAAGGTGGCTTCGGTCGAGCCGACGCTGGCCGCCAAGAACCTCACGTTTTCCTACAAGCCGGGCACGCGCCAAATTTTCGACGACATTTCGTTCGAGATTCCGCCGGGAAAAATCACCGGGTTCGTGGCGCGGATGGGGCAGGGGAAGACGACGTTCTTCAAGCTCGCGCTCCGCTTCTACGATCCGCAAAAAGGTTCCGTGTTACTGGGCGGCCGGCCGGTGGGCGATTATTCGTCCGACAATCTCTACAATCACATCGCGATGATGTCGCAGTTCCCGGCCTTCTTTTACGACACCCTGCGCGCGAACATGCAGATGGCGAAAGCCGACGCGACCGACGAAGAAATTCGCGCGATCTGCGAGAAGACCGGCGTCTGGAAAATTTTGCAGGCGGGCGTGCAGGGCAATCCACTCGATGAAGAGTTCGCCGCCGCGCGCCGCCTTTCCGGCGGGCAGAAGAAACTGCTCGCGCTCACCCGTTGCCTGCTGCGCAATCCAGCGATCCTGTTCCTGGACGAGCCGACCGTCGGCATGGACAACCGGGAAAAATTTTCCATGATCGAGATCATCAAGCAGGCGCTCAAGGGCCACACCGTGATGGTGGTCGATCACGATCTGCGGTGGCTGGTGCCATTCTGCAATTATTTCGTGGTGCTGGATGACGGTAAGATCGCAGAGCAGGGAACTTCAGAGGAGCTGCTCGCGCGGCGCGGTTTATTTCACGAGCTCTATCACGCTGAAGATTCCAAACCGGAAGCGGCGGATGACGCGCACGCGGGGCCGCCTCCGGCGCAGATGTCCGGGATGGCGGGAATGGCCCGCCAAGCAGGCGGCGGTTAATTCGAAAGGCGGACCAATGTGAAACGAGAGATGAAGTGTCGCCGGGAAAAGAATTCGCAAGAAGCGGTAACGGAGGAGTCTAAACAAGGTTGGCGCGGCGAGCGGGAGAAAAAGGTTCTTGAAGCGCCACGAAAGAAAATAAGAATTTGCTGCTGCATCGAGTGATGTGACGGCGAGTTAAAAAGCAACAAAAGAAACGAAAGGAAAGTTAGTTATGGCTGACGAAAAAACAGGCAAGAAGCCCAGTGATCAGGGCGGCGGCGGCGCGGAAAAAGGCGCTGATGCCGGGGAAGCGGGCGGTCGTTCGCGACAGCTGCTTTACACATGCTTCAATGACGGCGCCGGGAACTACATCGACCCAAGTTGGAGATGGTTCACCTGCTGGCGTTGCGGCGCGCTGAACTACACCTAAGCAAACAGTTACGCGGAAGAGCAGGGTTCCATGCCCTGCACTTCCTGGCCTGGCCTCGACGAATCCAAGCGGAAGACGAGGTCAGGCAAGGAAGAATAATATGGCTGGCGAAAATTCGGGCAGGAAACCGGAAAAACCCGGCGGGCAGGGAATGGAGAAGGACCCGCCCGCCCCCGTCGAAGCCGCGCCGCGCTCGAAGCGGATGGCTTACATTTGCTGGAACGACGGCGCCTCGAATTTCGTCGAGCCCGGCTGGGAGTGGTTCACCTGCTGGCGTTGCGGGGCGCTGGTTTACACGGCGTGAGGCGGGTCGAGCTCGCGAAACGAACGCGCAACCCTTGTTTTCGGACTAACGGGCTAGACCGCTCATGGTTTTAGAGCGAGTCTGTGTTCAACATGATTCCCACACTCCGCTGTCTCGTTGTTATTCTCCTCGCGTTGATTTCTTGTTCTATTCCTCGCGCGCTCGGGCAAACTCAGCAACTGGCGGACCTGACCGTGACCAAGACCGGGCCCAGCCAAACTTCAGCCGACTCTGACGTGACCTACACCGTCCACGTCTTGAACAACGGACCGGACGCCTCTGTCGTTGCCACGTTGACGGACCGAGTTCCGCAGGGAACCACCTTCGTTTCCGCGGTCGCACCGGCGAGCTGGTCCTGCACCCCTCCTGATCCACAGACCAATGGCAATACTTTTATCTGCACCAACAACAGCGTTCCTGTCGGCGCGGATGATGTCTTTACTTTGGTATTCCACGTCGATCGGAACACACCAGCGGGAACCGTTATCACAAACCAAGTCACCATTAGCCAGCCGCCGGATCCTACCTTCGGCTCCCACGATCCGAACGAAGAAAACAATACTGCATTCGCCAACACAACAATCCCCGGCGGCGCGGTGGCTGACCTGGGGGTGGCGAAAACGGTCGATTCCGATCAGGCTCTGGCCAACACGAACGTTACCTTCACCATCCAGGTAACGAATTTTGGACCGGATGCCGCATCGACGGTCGCGTTGAATGACCCCCTTCCAAATGACATGACATTTGTTTCAGAACAACAAACGTCCGGACCGACGTGGGCGTGTTCCACTCCGACTGCTGGATCGGGCGGAACCGTGACGTGTACTGTGGCGAGTTTGCCGGCCAGCAGCAACAGCGTCTTTCTTATCACCGGACATATTCCATCCGGAGAGGCCAGCGGGACCGTTTATGGAAATACAGTCTCCGTTACTTCGGCCAACGATCCGAACTCAGAGAATGACAGGTCCGGCGCCGCCACCACGGTCGTTGCTGCTGCGCCAACACTTACTACCCAGGCATCCGGGCCAGTCTTGTTAGGGGGATCGATCTCGGATACGGCAACGCTCAGCGGCGGATTTTCCGCGACCGGGACGATCAACTTTTTTGTTTACGGTCCGAATGATTCAACGTGCGGCGGCAGCCCGACGTTTGTTTCGACCGCGACTGTGGCCGGGGATGGTCAATACATCTCGGGTCGGTTCGTTCCGAGTGCGGCAGGCACCTACCGTTTTGTAGCCAATTACAGCGGGGACAATAATAATAAGGCGACCGCCAACGCTTGCGGCGATCCGGCCGAGTCGGTGGTGGTTACTGCGCCGACACCTACTCCGAGTCCGAGTCCGACGGCCACGGCGACTGCGACGCCGACGGCTACACCGACAGCCACGGCCACTGCGACGCCGACGGCTACACCGACAGCCACGCCTACTGCGACACCGACGGCTACACCGACAGCCACGGCTACTGCGACACCGACGGCTGCACCGACAGCCACGCCTACTGCGACCCCGACGGCTACACCGACAGCCACGCCTTCTCAGGCGGTAAACTTCTCCGCGAGATTGCGTGCGGAGACCGGCGACAAGGTCCTGATTGGCGGTTTCATTATCACGGGAAACGTTCCCAAGCCGCTGGTGCTGCGCGGGCTTGGACCTTCGCTAAGCCGTTTTGGAATCACGGATTTGTTACTGGATCCGGTTCTCGAGCTTCGCGGGACAAGCGGAAACCTTATTTTCCGGAACGATAACTGGAAGGACACGCAGCGAAATCAGATCGAAGGCACGCCGTTCCAGCCTTCGGACGATCGCGAATCGGTCATTGTCACCACCTTGCCGCCAACGGCCTATACCGTCATTTTGACCGGCAAAAACCAGACGACCGGCATCGGAACTGTGGAAGTCTACGACAACAACCAGGCCCTCGATTCTCAACTGGCGAATATGAGCACGCGTGGATTTGTCCAGACGCAGGACAAAGTTATGATTGGAGGATTCTCGCTCGGAGGAAGCAAGAATCCGACACGGATAGCCGTGCGCGGACTTGGGCCATCCCTAACTCAATCGGGCCTAAGCAATGTCCTCCTAGATCCGACCCTTGAGTTGCGTGATGCTAATGGCACGTTGTTAATAGCGAACGACGATTGGCAAAGCGACCCGGTTTCAGCCGGGCAGCTGACAGCTAATGGGCTGGCTTTGCCGAATCCGAAGGAAGCGGGCATCTTCACGCTCCTGCCCGGGGGCCAGTTCACCGCCATCCTTGCCGGCAAGGACGGCGGCATCGGAATCGGGTTGGTGGAAATCTACAACCTAAGGTAGCGCGACAAGTTTGGATGAAGGCGCCCGTTACGGCGGGCGCCTTCTATTCCTAGTGGAGGTTGTACACTTCTACGAGGCCTACTCCAGTGCCTGCATTCTTTCCCCTGACGACGGCCGTGTAATTGCCGGGGGAGAGCGTGGCGACAATCGCTGATTCCAAATCATTCCCCGGCGGAATCGTAGTAGCTCTTACTGCGCTTTCCTGCGACTGCTGGGTTTGATCGTTCACTTTCCAATTATCGTTCGTCGCGACGGTGCCACCATTGTTGTTGTGAAGCTCCAGGGTTGGATCCGGTAATCCGTTCGGCACCCCGGATCCGGCAAGTGATGGGCCGATGGCGCGGATTAGCAC
>JALYIN010000330.1 GCA_030775765.1 Verrucomicrobiota bacterium | reverse complement strand
GGCGAACGTCAACCGGGTCATCGTGTAATCGAGGAAATCCGCCGTTGGCTTTCCTGGCCGGACGCCGGGAATGTAGCCGCCGTATTTCTTCAGGTCGTCCGCGATTTGCGATGGCTGGAACTGCGTGGCCACCCAGAAATAACTGAAGAAGAAAATCATCGCGGCCAGAACGAGGTAGTGCGGCCAGCCGCTATTGAGCGCGCCGACGATCTTTGCCGCGACCGGACTGTTCTTCCCGACGTAGCCGACAATTGTGGCCGGAAACAGGAGGAGGGCGAACGCGAAGATGATCGGCATCACGCCCGCGTAATTCACTTTCAACGGCATGTACTGCGTTTGCCCGCCGTACATCTTCCGGCCGACGACCCGCTTCGCGTATTGCACCGTGACCTTGCGCACGCCCTGGGTCACCGCGATTACCGCCGCAATCACCAGGAATAAGAACGCGATCATCAACACCAGAACGAATGGATTCGCCGGACTCGACCCACTACCGGCCGAGGGGACGAACGTCTTCCAGGCCTGGGCGAGAGCCGCGGGCAGACGCGCCACGATCCCGATCGTAATGATCAACGAGATGCCGTTGCCGATGCCGCGCTCGGTGATTTGGTCGCCGAGCCACATCAAAAACAATGTGCCCGTGGTCAACGATATTGCCGTAATGATGTTGAAACTGATGCCCGGATTATCGACAAGCTCGATCCCAAGCCTGTGAACCGTGTCCATGATGCCGGGCAGCATCGTCTGATACATCTCGGGGTGTTGGAAGGAAACGGACAGCAACCAGCCCTGGACCAGACAAAGCACCACGGTCGCATACCGCGTGTATTGCATGATCTTCTGCCGGCCCCCGTCTTCCTTGGCCAGGCGTCCGAGCTGCGGGATCACCGCCGTGAGCAGCTGCATCATGATCGACGCGCTGATGTAAGGCATGATGCCGAGCGAGAAAATCGCGCAGTTCTCCAGCGCGCCGCCGCTGAACAAATTGAAGAGCGCGGCAATGTTGCCGCCCTGCTTTTCCGTGAGCGAAGTCCGGAACCACTCCTGGATCACCGCCTGGTTGACGCCCGGCGTCGGGATGGCCGCGCCGAGGCGGACGATCACGATGATGGCCAGCGTGAAAAGGATGCGTCGTCGCAGCTCCGGTATCTTGACCGTGTTTAAGAACGCCGAAACCATCGACTAAAACTGGTGGGTTAACCGCAAGGCGTTAGCTCTTCCGCGGTTTTTTCTTCGCTGAGGTTTTCGTGGACGATTTCTTCTTCGCCGCCGCCGGCTTTTTCGCCTTCTTCGCCTTCTTCGCCTTTGGCTTGGCCGCGGGTTCGGTCTCCGCGGCCTCGGCAGCTGGCGCTGTTTCCTCCGCATCGCGCGGACCCTGGACTGGTTTCTGCCGCAAGGTCACACTGCCACCCGCCTTTTCAATCTTCTCGCGGGCCGATGTGCTGATCTTGTCGGCCTCGATGGTCAGGGCGTGCTTCAGCTCGCCGTCGCCAAGAATCTTCAGCCCGGCGCCGTTCCCGCGCAGCAACTTCGCCTCGCGGAGGATCTGCTCGTTCACGACGGTTCCCTCTTTGAAGGAAGCCAGGTCGCTCAGGTTCACGATCGCGTAATTCTTGTGGAAGGCAGCGTTGTTGAACCCGCGCTTGGGCAAACGGCGGATGAGGGGCATCTGGCCGCCTTCGAATCCGAGCCGGATGCTGCCGCCGGAGCGCGCCTTCTGGCCTTTGTGGCCCTTGCCGCTGGTCTTGCCGTGGCCGGAGCTTTCGCCGCAGCCAAGCCGTTTCACCCGGTGCTTCGAGCCTGGTCGGGTCCGCATGTTATGAAGGCGGATCATGACTGCGCCACTTCCTTTGGTTCCGTCACGCGAATGCCGCGTGACTTCAAAATTTCATCGCGCCGGCGCAACCCCCGCAGCGCCGCGATCGTCGCCTTGACTACGTTGGAGTGATTGCTCGAGCCGAGCGATTTCGCGAGGACATCGCGAATGCCGACTGCTTCCACTACCGCGCGCACGCCGCCGCCGGCAATGACACCTGTCCCCGGCGAAGCTGGCCGCAACAAAACGCGGCCGCCGCCAAATTCCCCGATCGTCTCGTGCGGAATCGTATTTCCATGCAGCGACATTTTCTCCATCGATTTGCGAGCCGCCTCAGAAGCTTTCCGGATTGCCTCGGCCACTTCGTTCGCCTTGCCGAACCCGACGCCCACCTGGCCATCGTGATCGCCCGCGACAATGAGCGCGCTGAAGCTAAATCGACGTCCGCCCTTCACGACTTTCGCGCAGCGGTTGATGAACACGACCTTCTCGGTCGTGTCGCCCCGCGCGGCTGAACTCTTGTCCGTCTGGCGTTCCTGCCGTCGTCCGCCGCCGCTGTGTTGCTGTGCCATGATGTTCTAAAATTTAAGTCCACCTTCGCGGGCCGCGTCCGCCAGGGCTTTCACTTTGCCGTGATAGAGAAAACCGCCTCGATCGAAAACCACGTTCTCGACCTTTTTCGAAAGCAACCGCTCTGCGATCGCTTTGCCGACTTTCTCCGCCGAAGCGCGATTCGCGCCGGCCTTTTTGCCGCCGATCTTTTCTTCAGTCGTCGCTGCCGATACGAGAGTCTTCCCCGCGTCGTCATCGATGACCTGCGCGTAAACATGTTTGCCCGAGAAATGCACGGCCAGACGCGGACGTTCCGCTGTCCCGCTCACGCGTTTCCTGATCCGGGTGTGAATCCGGTGCCGGATAATTTTACGATCGCGCAGTGCCATAACTATTGAACGGTCTTGCCTTCCTTGCGCCGCACCACTTCGCCGGCGTAACGGACACCCTTGCCCTTGTAAGGCTCGGGCGGGTAATACCGGCGAATGTCCGCCGCGACCTGGCCGACTACTTTCTTGTCGATGCCAGTGATGGAGAGTTTCGTGTTTTCAGTCACGACGATCTTAATGTCTTTCGGGATCGGGAACAAGATCGGGTGCGATTTGCCCAGGCTGAGATTCAAGTTCGATCCCTGCACGGCGGCCTTGAAACCGACGCCTTCAATCTCGAGGCTTTTCGAAAATCCTTCGCTCACCCCGAGGACCATGTTGTCGACCAGGCTGCGCGAAAGGCCGTGCAACGCCTTCACGCTCCGCGTCTCCGCGTCGCGCACGAGTGAGACGCGATTGTCTTTCACGCTCGCCTTGATCTCGCGTGGCAACGTCCATTGCAGCTTTCCCTTGGGTCCTTCCACGGCCACCGCGCCATCATTGCCGATGTTCACCTTCACCTTGTCGGGAATCTCGACCGCTTTGTTTCCAATTCGTGACATAAAAAACCGGGCGACTTACCAGACGTAAGCCAGCAGCTCGCCTCCCACGTTTTGTTTCTTCGCTTCCCGGCCGGATAGAATTCCGCGCGGAGTCGAGAGAATCGAAATGCCCATGCCGCCCAGCACACGCGGAATTTCCTGCGCGCCGACGTAACGACGCAGCCCCGGCCGGCTGACCCGTTTCAGGCCGGTGATCGTGCTCGTGCGGTTCGCGATCTTGTTCGTGATCTTAATCCGCGGATGCGCGCCTTCGGTGTCGACTGAGAAATCGGTGATGTAACCCTCGTCCTTCAGGATGCGAATGATCTCCGCCTTGATCTTCGAGTACGGCACAAACATCTCTGTCTTCTGCGCGTTCGCGGCATTGCGCACGCGAGCGAGAAGGTCGGCAATAGGATCGGTAACAGTACTCATTTAGTGGCTTCGGCTGGCGCGGCCGCAACCGGCTTCTTGGCCCGGTCGCTGAACGGCATTCCCATTTCGCTCAGGAGCGATTTGGCTTCCTCGTTCGTCCGCGCGGTGGTGACGATGGTAACATCAAATCCGATGTTGCGCTTGATTTTATCGAGCTCGACCTCGGGGAAAATCGCCTGGTCGGAAACGCCGAGCGTGTAGTTACCGTGACCGTCGAACCCTTTCGGTGACACGCCGCGAAAATCGCGGATGCGCGGCAACGAGGCCTTGATCAGGCGCTCGAGAAACTCATACATGTGCTCGCCTCGCAAAGTGACCTTGGCGCCGATGGCCTGTTCCTGCCGCAGCTTGAAATTTGCGATGCTCTTCTTCGCACGCGTCTCGGATGGCTTCTGGCCGGTGATCAATGCGAGTTCTGCTTTGGCATCTTCCAACGCCTGCTTCACGTCCGACTGCGAGCCGACCGAGGTATTGATCACGACCTTCTCCACCTTCGGGACCTGATGCGGGTTCTTGTACCCGTGCGTCTTTTGCAACGCCGGCATGACCCGCTCCTTGTAATGCTGATAAAATTCGTTCTTCATGCGTCAGGCCTATTCTTCTTTCGCTTCCTTCTCCTTGGACCCTTTGCTTTTCGGAGCCTTCTCTTTCACGGCCTTCTTTTTGCCCCTTGTCTTCGCGGCAGCTTTCTCGCCGCGCTCGAGCACCTTCACGTTCGAGATGTGAATCGGACCTTCGCGCTCTGCGATTTTTCCCTGGGGATTGTCCTGCGATTTCTTGAGGTGCTTCTTGATCATCCGCACCCCTTCAATCAGCACGCGTTCCTTGCGCGCGATCACTTCGAGCACCTTGCCTGAGGAACCTTTGAAGTTCCCGGCAATGACCTCGACGTTGTCGCCTTTGCGGACGTGCAGCTTGATGCGGTTCATAAAACTTCCGGGGCGAGCGAGACGATTTTCATGAAATTGCGCTCGCGCAATTCACGGGCAACCGGCCCGAAGATACGGGTGCCGCGCGGGTTCAAATCTTTGTCGATGATGACGATCGCGTTGTTATCGAAGCGGAGGACCGAACCATCTCCACGCTTGATCGGATGCCGCGTCCGCACCAGGACCGCGCGGACCACTTCGCCTTTTTTCACGGTCCCGGTCGCGCTCGCTTCCTTCACGTTGGCCACGATCACGTCACCAATACCGGCCGATTGCGCGGTCCCCTTGCCGATCACGCCAATCATGGTCGCCATGCGGGCGCCGCTGTTGTCGGCCACGTCGAGTCTGGATCGTAGGTAAACCATAAAAATTTCTTCCTCTTCCGCTTCCTTTACTTCTGCACCACTTCGACCAGCCGCCAGCGCTTCAATTTGCTCAGCGGCCGTGTTTCCATGATCCGCACGGTGTCTCCG
>JALYIN010000329.1 GCA_030775765.1 Verrucomicrobiota bacterium | reverse complement strand
ACTGTTCCCGGCACGCTGATGGGAAGCATGCCTCGCGGCGGGATGGTTTTGCGGTTTAACTTGTCGAGCTCGGCTTTCATCTGCTCGTAGCTCAAGCCGAGCGGCGAACGGCCGCTGCCGTTCAGTCCGTAGAGTTTGTTTTCTTTCGCGCTGTAAACGATCGCGAACAGATCTCCGCCGATGCCGTTCGATACCGGCTCCATCAAGCCGAGAGTCGCGTTCGCCGCGATGGCCGCGTCAATCGCGTTGCCGCCGCGTTTCAAGATATCGAGCCCAACCTGTGTCGCCGCCGGCACGCTGGTGCAGACCATGCCATGACGAGCGAGAACTTCGGAGCGTGTCGCAAATGGTTTGCCCGTGATTCGATCGATTTGGCCGAAAAGCGTTGGGGCCGCGAACGATGAAAACAACGCGAGAAGAGCAAGCCGGTTCATAAGAAAATTATTTGTTACTCGTAGCGCAACGCCTTCACCGGATCGAGCCGGGCGGCGCGTAACGCGGGCAGAAACGCAAATACGCAACAGATGAGGAACGCGCCGATGCAAATCTTGGCGACGTCGATCGGGACGACCTGGGCCGGAATCTGAGCGAATTGGTAGACCTGTTTTGGAAACACCTCGATGTGCGCGGTCTCGGCGAGCCAATGACTGAATTCATTTCGATAACGAACCAGCGTCATCCCGAGTCCGAGCCCCATCAGCGTCCCGAAGAGCCCGACGATGATCCCCTGCCCCAGGAAGACGCCGACGATTTGCGTTATGTTCGCGCCGATCGCTTTCATCACCCCGATGTCCCGCGTCTTTTGCACGGTCACGGTGATGAGCGTGTTCATGATGCCGAAAGCCGCCACGATGATGATGAAAAAGAGGAGGAAAAACATCACCGTTCGCTCCAGTCGCACCGCTTCGAAAAACTGGTTGTTCATGTCGATCCAGGTCTGGGCGAACTGCGGCGGCTCGAGAAATTTCTGGATCTCCTGCTTTACGCGCTCCGCCCCATACGGATCGACGGTCCGCACGGTGATGCCGTGGAGCGCATCGCCCAGGCCGTAAAGTTCCTGTCCGACATGGATCGGCACGAGGAGGAATTCTGAGTCATGCAGGTAATGGCCAGTCTCGAAAATGCCGGTCACGGTCAGCTCTTTCGGCAGCACGACCTCGCGCAATTTGTCGATCGCCTTGCGTTCGCCGTCGTCCTTCGATCTCTCGAGCTCCTTCATCCCGTCGAGAATTTCGCCGAGATTGCCCGGCGAATAGATCGTCAATTTGTCGCCTACGCCGATATGAAGTTTGCGGGCCAGCTCCACCCCGAGCACGGTCGAGTCGCCCTCGAGATCAAGCGAGCCTTTCGTAATGAACTTCTTCAACTCGACCACCTTCTCTTCCTCGGCCGGATCAATCCCGCGAATGAGCGGCGCGAGGCGTTGATGCTGGTACTCGACGATCACCGGCCCCTGGACATATGGCGCGGTCCCGACCACGCCGGGCGTGTTTCGGATTTTCACAGTGAGATCGCGCCAATTGCGCAATACATCTTCCGAGCTCACGAGAATGTGCGCGTCCCAGTCCACCACTTTCTGCCGCAGCTCGCGGTCGAACCCGGTCATGACCGAGATCACGACGATGAGCACCATCACGCCGAGCATGACTCCGACCATCGAAATCAACGTGATGATCGAGACGAAAGTGCGTTTCGGTTTCAGATACCGGAGCGCGAGAAAGAAACTGAACGGAAGTTTCAAAGTGGCGGAAGCTTCTAGCGCGCGAAGGCGGAGGGCGCAAGCGGCGCGGCTCGCTTCGCGCTCATACCTTCACGGAATGTGCTTTGAGATCTTCCAGGTCCACGAACTCAAGCACGGAGGAATGCGTCGCTTCCAGATCGATGGGCGCGGCACGGCCCCGCTCCAGAGCCGCTTTCCATCGCGTGACGCAAACGCACCAGCGATCTCCAGGCTTGAGGCCGGGAAAACCCCATTCGGGCATGGGTGTCACCAGATCGTTCCCGTCGAGGACCGAGAAATCGAGAAACTCCTCCGTGACTTCCACGCAGACGGTATGCAGCCCGACGTCGTCCGGCCCGGTGCGGCAATATCCATCGCGATAAAACCCGGTCATCGGATCCCGGCAACAACAGCGCAGGTCGGTGCCAAGAACGTTCGTAGGCATGGCGCACAGTAACCTTGTTCTGTCACGACGCCTATCCGAGATTTGGCGATGGAGCGCGGCGTAACAGACGAAATTCTGACCTACTGGCTGATCCCGGCCGAGCCGGCACGGGCTCATTTCCGCTCTTTGATACAAGATCTCGCCCGGCGTTTCGACGCCCCGGCGTTCGAGCCGCATGTTACTCTCCACGTGACGGAGCCCGGGAATGAGAATCCCGCGAGCGTGCTCAAGGAGACATTCCGCAATTTCAAGCCGCCTTGCCTTTCCATCACCGCCATTAGTTACTCGGATGACTTCACGAAGACGCTGTTCGTTGAGTTCCGGCCTGAGGCATTGCTGGCGAGCCTCCACGAAAAGCTCCGAGCCGGGTCGGTATCGCAGCGCGAATATCAATTGAACCCGCACCTGAGTTTGATCTACCAGACGATGTCGCCTGCGACGAAAGCGCAGCTGGCGAATTCGCTTCGTCTCCCGTTCGACGAAGTCCGCTTCGATTCGGTCAAAGCGGTGATCAGTCCGGCGAAGATCGAATCGCGCGCGGATGTGGCAGCGTGGCGGGTTGTGGCCGAGGAGAGTTTCGCGGGATGAAAACGAAAATCTTCGGCGAGCACGATGAAGCAACGATCGCGCAAATCGGGCGCTGCCTCGCGGCGGGCGGCGAGCGGGCCGTGTTGTGCGCGGACGGACACAAAGGCTACGCCCAGCCGATCGGTGGCGTGCTCGCCTATACCGACAAGATTTCGCTCTCCGGCGTCGGGTTCGATATCGCCTGCGGGAATCTCGCCATTCGCACCGACGCGACGCGCGCCCAGGTCGCTCCGGCCATGGAAGAAATTATGAATGATGTCGTCCGTGACGTTTCATTCGGCATCGGGCAAAACAGCAAGACGCGGATCGATCACGAACTCTTCGACGATCCGGCGTGGAAGTTATCGCCAATGCGCGAGCTGAAGCAGAGCGCGGCGAATCAGCTCGGCACGGTCGGCGGAGGCAATCATTATGTCGATATTTTCGCGGATGAATCCGATCGCATCTGGGTCGGCGTCCATTTCGGATCACGCGGTCTCGGGCACAAGACCGCCACGCATTTTTTGAAAGCGGCCGGCGGCAAGGATGGAATGGATGTTCCCCCGACCGTTGTCTCGGAAGCTTCACCTTTGGGTGAGGACTACATCGCGGCGATGACGCTCGCGGGCCGCTACGCCTACGCGGGACGAGAGGCGGTCGCGCGGCACGTCGTCCGTGGGATTCTGCGGGCTAACGCCCTCGAAGAAATTCATAATCATCACAACTTCGCCTGGCGCGAGGAACACGACGGCCAGCAATACTGGGTCGTGCGCAAAGGCGCCACGCCGGCGTTCCCGGGACAGAAAGGTTTCGTCGGCGGAAGCATGGGTGACGATGCGGTGATCATCGAGGGGGTCGATTCGCCAACCTCCCGCGACGCGCTTTTCTCGACGGTTCACGGCGCTGGCCGAATCATGTCGCGCACGGCGGCGAAGGGAAAGTTTGTGAAGGTCGGTGGAAAAAGGATCCGGCAGGAGGGACTTGTTCGTCATGACGAGATGATGAAATGGATCGCAGACAAGAACGTGGTCCTGCGCGGCGGCGATCTGGACGAAGCGCCCCAGGCGTATCGACGACTGCCGGACGTCCTGGCCGCGCATGCCGGCACGATCCAGATCCTGCATACCCTCACGCCACTCGGCGTTGCGATGGCCGGCAAGGACATCGTCGATCCATATAAGGACTGAGCGTATGAGCGAAATAGTTGGCATCGATCTTGGGACGACCAATTCGCTCATCGGCGTGATGGACACCGGCTTTCCCATCCTGATCGCAGACAGGAATGGAGCGCGGTTAACGCCGTCGATCGTCCATTTTTCCGCGGATAGACCCACGCTCGTGGGCGAACCGGCCTCGCGAATGCGCGCCCTCAACCCGGCGCAGACCATTTACTCCAGCAAGCGGTTCATGGGTCTGCGCGGCGACGACCTGCGCGAAAGCGATCCGGATGTTTCCTACCACCTCGAGCGGAAACCCGGGAAACCAGTGCGCGTCATCGCTGCGGGAAAGGGCCATTTGCCCGAGGAAATTTCCGCGCTCATTCTCGGGAAGTTGAAGGGCGACGCTGAAGCCGCGCTCGGACATCCGGTCTCGCGCGCGGTCATCACAGTGCCGGCGTATTTTAACGACGCGCAACGCGGCGCGACGAAGCGCGCGGGAGAGCTGGCGGGATTTACGGTGGAGCGCATTGTCAACGAGCCGACGGCCGCCGCGCTCGCGTATGGCCTCAACAAGCTGAAAGGCTGTTCGAAGATCGCGGTCTTCGACCTGGGCGGCGGCACGTTCGACATTTCGATTCTCGAACTGAACAACGGCGTGTTCGAAGTCCTCTCAACGAATGGGAACACGCGGCTCGGCGGCGACGACGTCGATAACGCGATCATGGCGCATCTCCGAGAAAAGGGTTTTCCGGCCGATAAACCGGAGAGCATCGCCCGGCTGCGTGAGGTGGCGGTCGAGGCGAAACATCGTCTCTCCGTTGACGAGACCGCGAAGATCGAAGTTCCGTTCCTCGATGGCGGTCAAAATTTCTCGACCGCACTGACCCGCCCAGAACTGGAGCGATTGAGC
>JALYIN010000328.1 GCA_030775765.1 Verrucomicrobiota bacterium | reverse complement strand
GTGTGAACGCGCACGGTCGAGACGAGGTCGGGAATCAGCTCGGGAATCTCGAAGCCGATCGGACGCGATTGATCGATGCTGCAATAGGTATCGGAGTCGATGGTCTCGACGCTGACTTCGTTGCGATTTCGGTGCTGACGATAAATGGCCGCTGCGATAATGGCGGTGGAAAAACCGGTGAGCGTGCCGATCTCGATAACGCGCCGTGGCGCGAGAATGCTGACCAGGCAGGTGAGAAAAAAATAATCGCGTGAACCGATGCCTCCCGGATAACGAACATCATCGAGAGCGACCATCTCGTGGAGAAAATCGACCTCGCCGGGCGCGGGGACTTTGCCGCTATGGCCTAACTCCTCCGCAAGTTGCCGGTACTTGATTTCAAATTGTTCCCAGTTTCGAAACTCGCCCACGTCGAAGTAGCGCGGCGTTCCGGGCGGTTGGCGTCCGACGGCCTCCCGCGTTTTGCGGAGAACTTCAAAGCGGCGACCCGGCGGCGCGTTACGCCACACGCCAAAGGAATGCGACAGGGAAAGTTTCAAAACCTGAGCGAGGGCGTGAGCAAGTGCGCCCACCAGGCGAACGACAAAAAGAGCACGCTGGCGAACCACAGCAACGTGGCGTGGACGCGCGCCCACCAACCCAGCGCAGGCGCCCTCCAGAAACGGACAGCTGTTATCGTCAGAACGAGCAACCCGAAAAGGGCCTTCCACCCCAGGACGTGCGCCGCCGTCAGCCACGGATTAATTCCATCGCCGATGAGGGCGACGTTCTTATCCGCCATACTTAACGGCAGCACGATCAGCGCGACGAAAGCAATCTCCAGCAGGCAGACCAATCGCGACAGGAGATACAGAACTCGATCGATCGTCGTGGAAAACAAAGGCCGCCCATAACGCTTCCGGACGATCACCGCGACCGGCCAAAGGACCAGCGTGAGCGCGAGCAGGCCGACGCTCAAACCCAACGCCGGCAGGAGCAGCTTTTTGTTGGCAAAGCCGGTGACGCGTTGCGCCAGCTGGATCGGTGCGGAGGGGAGCAGATCGGTCACCACGCCGTTCGCGTCCCGGCGAAAAGCGATCACATCGGGGCCATCCACTTCGCGATAAACCAGCGGGCCGATCTCGCGCCATTGCTTCAATCCACCGCGCGGACTTTGCTGGCCCTCGATGGTCAGGAGCCCGTTGTGGTCGGTGGTCACGGAAAACTGCCCGAGCACGGCTGCCATTTTCAAGAGCGTCGATTCGCTTCGCCGGCTCCCGCTTTAAACACCGCTCACCGCGAGGCCATCGGCTTGTGTCGTTTTCGTTTCAATTGATGGGGACGCCGAGACCGGCTCTGGAAAGTATCGATTTACGAAAGCTCGTATCACTTCAGTGCGGCCGCCGCCCTGGCGTGAGCCGGCACTGTTGTAGGAAATGAAGAGACCTGCGTGCGCGTCGGGCATCAGCATCATGTCGCTGTGAAAATAAATCGTGTCGCCGCCGTGGCCGACGATGCGCTGACCGTTCATGGAGTAATCCATGAGGATGAATCCTATGGCGTGGAGATCGGGGTGCAGCTCGAATTGCCGCGCTTCCATCGCGCGGACGGTTTCCGGTTTCAGGATCGTCGCACCTTCGAGAGTCCCCTCGGCCAGCAGGGCGAGCATCAGGCGCGACATGTCGGTCGCAGTCGCCGAGAGAGCGCCCGCGGGAGATGCCGTGACGAATTCAAAGTCTCGCGCGCCTTGCGCGGCGGCGAGGTAACCACGCGACATGTTCGGGGCGAGCGCTTCGGGAAGCGGCTGAACAAACGTTGAATGCTCCATCCGCAGCGGATCTAGGATGTGCGCGGCGATATATTTCTCAAACGCCTCACCGGAAACGCGCTCGACGATGTATCCAGCAAGAGTGAGTCCGTAATTCGAATACGAGGGCACCTGGCCCGGAGGAAATATTCGCGCCGGCATCGCGGCCACCAGGTAATCGCGGAGCGGACGCATCTTTCTCGCATCGGGCACGAATAGGTTTTTCAAGGTCTCCTCGAACCCGGCGGTGTGAGTGAGGATGCGCCGAAGCGTGACCGGCTCGGGATACGTTTTGGGGATGGCGAAGTCGAGATACTCATTCACGTCCCGGTCGAGATCGAGTTTTCCCTGCTCGACTAACTGCATCACCGCGATCGCCGTGAAGACTTTCGAGATCGAGCCCGGACGAAACAGCGTCGTGTCCGCGATCACTGGTTTCTTTGCCGAGAAATCAGCAGAGCCATAACCTTTCGCCAGCAGAACACGCCCGTCCTTCACCACGCTGACCACGGCGCCGGCGATATCGCGGTTTTGAAGTTGCGCCGGAATGAGCGCGTCGAGAAATGCTTCCAGGTCGGGCTTGGTTAATTCGTGGGCGAGCACCAGTTCCGGCATCGGCGCCGCGGCCGGCAGGACAGGCGCCGGCGAAAAAAACGGTGTCGGCGCGGGGCCCTGGCCTGGAGCAGACCGAGCCAGCACCACTGCCAGGCAGCTCATGAGAAGAAACCGATGACCGAGGAACCTATTCATTTCACGCGGGGAATGTGCGTGGGGCGCGCGAAATTGGCGAACCATTTCCATTTGTCATTCGGAGGGCAGTCGATGACTCTGGGCTAATCCAAAAAAAGCATGCGCATTCTTTCCGGCATTCAACCTACCGGCATTCTTCACATCGGAAATTATTTGGGAATGATGCGTCCGGCGATCGCGCTTCAGGCGCAGGGCGAAGCGTTTTATTTCATCGCCGATTATCACGCGCTGACGACAATCGTTAATCCGGAAACGCTTCGGGCCAACAGCCGAAGGATCGCGCTGGACTTTCTCGCTTGCGGCCTCGACCCGGACCAGGGGGCGCTCTTCCGGCAAAGCGACGTGCCGCGGGTGACCGAGCTCACCTGGATTTTATCGACGGTCACACCCAAGGCTCTCCTCGAACGAGCCCATTCTTACAAAGACAAAGTGGCGCGCGGTCTGCCGGCGTCCGCCGGACTTTTCACCTACCCGGTGTTAATGGCCGCCGACATCTTGATTTATGACAGCGATGTCGTGCCGGTGGGCAAGGATCAGAAGCAGCACCTCGAAATGGCGCGCGACATGGCGCAGAAGTTTAACGAAACCTTCGGCGACAGTTTGAAATTACCCGAACCCCATATTCAGCCCGCCACCGAAACGGTTCCCGGCCTCGACGGCCAGAAGATGAGCAAGAGCTACGGAAATACGATCGACATCTTCGGGGACGAAAAAGAAATGCGGAAACGCGTCATGAGCATCGTGACCGACTCGAGCCCGGTGGAAGCGGCGAAGGATCCCGCCACCTCGACGATCTTTCATCTCTATTCCCTTTTCGCCAGCAGGGCGGAGACCGAGACAATGCGCGAGGCGTTCGAGGGAGGCGGGACCGGCTACGGTGATTTCAAGAAGCAACTCTTCGGAAAACTCTGGGAATATTTCGAACCGATGCGCAAACGCCGCCAAGAGATTCTCCGCGACCCGTCTTACCTCGAAACCGTGCTCCAGAAAGGCGCGGTCCGGGCGAACGAAGAAGCCGACAAGGTAATGAAGCGCCTCCGAGCCGCCGTGGGGCTGTAGTTTTTCTCTGGGGAGCGCGCGCGTCTCGCGCGTTGGTTTCGGCGTCTCGCCGAAACGACCTTTCCTTAAAGTTCGCGATGGCGAGACGCCATCGCCGGACACGCGAGACGCGTGCGCTCCCCAGAAAGAAAAGACGTACTCCTACGCTGGTGGCGACGCGCTTTGTTTTATCTCGGCAAAGATCAGCCGGCCGGCGCCGGTTTGGAGGGCACTCGAAACTACAACTGTGGCGACTTTCCCCAGATGGGCCCGGGCGTGATTCACCACGATCATCGTGCCGTCCGGCAAATAACCGACTGCCTGGTGCGATTCGCGCCCTTCCTTGACCAGGTTCAATTCCAATTCGTCACCCGCCGCCGCGCTCGGGCGCAGGGCCCGGGTGAGATCGGACAGATTCAGCGCCGGCACCTGCTGGAGCCGCGCCACCTGGCAGAGCGCCTGGTCATTCGTCAGCAGACGCGCCTGCAAAAGTTTTGCGGTTCGGACCAGCCGCGCGTCAATGGAAAGATCGGCGTCCCCGGTAGTTTCGTGGATGGTCAGGTCCAGCTCCCGCGATTTCTGGAGCTGGTTCAAAATGTCGAGGCCGCGCCGGCCGCGTTCCCGTTTGATCGGATCACGCGAGTCCGCCAGCGTTTGCAATTCGCCGAGAACAAACCGCGGCACGATCAAAGCGCGACTGACAAAACCGGTGGCGCAAAGCTCCGCGATCCGGCCATCGATGATGACGTTCGTATCCACGACGAGCGGCTCGCGCTGCGTCGGCTCCCGCGCGAAACGCACATACGGAATGATGAGCGAGAACTCGTCCCGGTTGCTCCGCATGGCGAGCATCATCCCAAGGTATCCGAACGTGCAATACACAATCAGGCGGGCCGCCCATTGCACGGTGTCGCTTTGATAACGCAGAACATCGGAAGCCACGAGCAGATTCGCGAAGAGCAAGCCCAGGAGGAGGCCGAAGGTCGCGGAAGAAAATGCCCGCAGCGAAAAGCCTTTTAGGAGGCGGTCCGCCAAAACAATGATCAACGCGAACACCACCCCGATCAGGATGCCCGGCGTGGCCTTGCCCTCCATTTCCACGGTCACCATGCCGCCAATCGCCCCGCAAAAGGTGACGAACAGAACGCGTAGGAGATTTACAGTGAGTAACGGCGTCATCAGGGTCGGGTGGTGCGACGAGTTGGATTCTGATTCGGCTGGCGTGCTGCTTCCTTCGCAGCGCTATCTCGATAAAAGAGCACGCCGTGCGCGCGCAGGTTGCTGACGAGATCCCGCAAATCGTTCGCGAACTCCTGGTTCGTGAGCAGCATGGCGAGCGGGCCTTTTCCCGTCGACGCCTTCTGGATGACGTCGTTGGCCGCCTGAATTGTTTTCCGCGCGTCGGCGATGGCCGCGGGCAAATCATCCGCGGCTTTCTTCGCTGAGTCCATTGTCTCATTCGCCTTGTTCAGCACGCCATCGATCTTCTGGGTGGACGCGGCCAACGCGGTTGTGGCTGTGTTCAGATTCTCCATCGCTACTTTGAGGTTCGCCAAATTCGTCGGTGAAAGAGCATCATCGTTCAAGCGCGAGATCGCCGAGTTCGCATTTTGCACAGCCGTGCGAAGATCGGTCACCAGTAGTCCCCCTTCACGGGTAAGATCGTCGATCCCCGTTTCCCGGGTGCCTTCGATGACGCTGTTTTTGGGAATGAATTCCTGGCTGATTCGCGCGGGAACGCTGACGGCGACGAAGCGATCACCGAGCAAACCGGAAGCGCCAACCGTAAACCGGCTGCCGGCCGGAACTTTTACAAAGTCGAAAATCCGCAGCGGCACCTCCACCCCCTGGCCCGATTCCGCCAAACGCGGTCCGCCGGAGACATGCCCGATTTTGGCTCCGGCCAGTAGGACATCGGAGCCTTTGAGCAGGCCGCTCGCATCGGGAAACTTCACCAACAATCCGTAGTAATGCTGGAACCCTTCGCCGATCCGGCCGAACTGCACCAGAAGCGCAGCCAGCACCCCGAGTCCGACGAGGACGAAACCGCCGACTTTCAGCTCGAGACCTTTGTCGCTGTGACGAGTCGCCATTTTTCTTCGAGGGAATCTAGCGCATCGAACTTATCACGGGTTCTCCTCGCGTCAGCCAGATTTCGGCGGGCTCTCTTCCGACCGTCCGAGCATGAAATCCTGGATCAGCGGATCAGCCGAGACTTCGAGTTCTTGAGGCGTTCCATAAAAGTAGATCCGCCCCTCGTGCAAATACGCGATGTGGTCCGCAATGTGAAAAGCGCTCTTCATATCGTGCGTGACCACAATGCTCGTCACGCCAAGGCGTTTCTGCAGGCGACGGATCAGGCGGTTGATGCTGTCGGACACGACTGGGTCGAGACCGGCCGTGGGTTCATCGTAGAGAACGCACGAGGGCTGCCGGATGATGGACCGCGCCAGGCCGACGCGCTTTTTCATTCCGCCGCTCAGGTTCACCGGCATTTTTTTCTCTTCACCCTCGAGCTCGATCACCTCCAGCATCTCGCGCACTTTCTCGCCGATCTTTTTCAAATCCCGCTCGCCAGCTTCATGCAAGGGGAACGCGATGTTTTCCTCCACCGTCATCGAGTCGAAAAGTGCGCCGCCCTGGAAAAGAATACCGACCTTGCGCCGAATCGCGGCCAGTTTCCTCTCGGTCAGCCCGATGATGTTTTCCCCGTGGATCCAAATTTCGCCCGCGTCAGGTTGCATCAACCCGATGAGGTTTTTCAGCAGGACGCTCTTGCCGCCACCGCTCCGGCCGATGATCACCAGCGTCTCCCCTTTCGCGACCGTCAAGTCGACCCCGCGAAGGATCTCCTGGCGTCCGAGTCCTTTCGCCAACCCTCGGACCTCGATCATCGAGGACGAGTTCACGATTACTGATAACCCGCGGGGAAGATGATGTTCAGCCCCATGGTCAGGAAGAAATTGAAAATGAGCACGGCGAGCGAAGCGTTGACGACCGCTTCCGTGGTCGCCTTGCCGACGCCCACGGCGCCTTCTTTACTCGTCAAGCCTTTGTGGCAGCTGATAAAAACGATCAGAAGCGCGAAGCAAAACGCCTTGGTCAGCGCCATGATGATGTCGCGCATGAGCGTCCAGCGGACCATGTTCGCCATGTAGTAGGTGCCGTTTACTTCCAGCAGGAAAATCGCAACGAAATATCCGGCGGCGATGCCGATCGCGACTGCTTCCGCGACCAGCAGCGGCATGGAGACCATCATGGCCAGCGTGCGCGGGACGACCAGGTAATCGATCGGGTGGACGGCCAGGGCGCGAAGCGCGTCGATCTGCTCCGTCACTTTCATCGTTCCGATTTCGGCCGACATGGAAGCGCCAACTCGCCCCGTCACCATCAACGCGGTCAGCACCGGTCCCAGCTCGCGGCAAATCGAAACCGACACCACCGCGCCCACGGCCGAGCCCATCCCGAGCTTGTTGAATTGAAAATAAGTCTGGGCCGCGAAGACCGCGCCGGTGAATGCGCCGGTGATCATGACGACGAGCTGCGAACGCAATCCAATTTCGACGATCTGCTGCATGAACAAGCGCCAGCGAATCTTCTGCGAAAAGGCCGAGCTGATTGTCTCGCCCGCCAGGACGACAACGTCACCGACGTAGGTCATGAAGGAAACGACCCGGTGGCCAATGGCGCTGATGAAGCGTGTGATCATCTGGTTGGTTAATGGTGATCAGGGACTGGGCCGAGCATCGTAGGGGAAGCAGCCAGCGATGCAAAACCGAATCGCATCGCCGCCTTCTGATCCCTCTTCTGTAGCCGCTTCGCTGCGCGAAGCGTGTGACCGGCGTTGTCAGTTCTCGCGCCGCCCATAGGTCGGCGGCTACAGAAGAGAGAATTGCGCGCGCGCGTTCTCTGCGATAAAGGGAAGTGTCCATGAGAAAGCGCCTGTTCCATTTCCTTCTCGCCTCCGAAATTTTGCTCGGCCTGTTTCTCTTCAGCGGCTGCGGGACGACGATGCCGCAGGGGATTCAGCAGGCCCGCATCGATGCGGCGCAAAAGATTGCGGCTGAACCGCCGGGCGATTATTTCATCGGCCATCGCTACTTCAAAGGCTCGGTCTTCAAATTCTGGGGATACGTACGCAAGCCCGGGCAACCGTGGAGCACAGCCCAGCTTGTCGTTTTCAACGAAAAGGAAAAGCTCGCGCCGGATCGGGAGAAACTAAGCTTCGGCAGCGATAACAATTACGAATACAAACTCTACGGGAACTTCAGTGGCCAGACCGTTTATGAGCCGGCCAGTAATGGCTTCTATCCCGAGTTCGTTCTGAAGCGTTACGAGTTGATCTCGACGAACCCGGCCCCGATTTTCAAAAGCCAATACAACGATCGCGCCCGCGCGGCGATCGGGCGGGCCCAGATAGAAAAGCCCGAGTAGCATCGTGGCCGCGCCCAACTCCCGCGACAAACTCGTCGAGGAGTTCCTTCGCTTCCTCGAAGTGGAGCGGAATGTTTCCCCCCGCACCCTGAAGGTCTATCGGCACGGGCTTGCAGCTTTCCGGGCCCAAAAAGATGTCCGTTCCTGGTTGAAATGCAGCGCGGATGATTTCCGCGACTATCTGTTTGTGCTGATGAAGAATGGGCAGGCGCGCTCTTACATTCGCCTTCAATTCTCGGCCTTCCGAACTTTCTATCGGTTCCTGGTGGAGCGAAAAAATCTACGCCTTGATCCCGTTCGACAGCTCCAATTGCCGAAAGCGGAAAAGAAATTGCCGCTGGTCCTGACCCAAAAGCAGATCGACGAGTTGCTCAGCGCGCCGTTGCGCGTCCCGAAAGAAAAGGCGGCGCCGCCCTGGATGCCGTTGCGCGACGCCGCGATCCTCGAGCTTTTTTACAGCAGCGGTTTGCGCCTCGCCGAGTTTTTTTTTTTGTATTTGGCGTACATCGAGATCTACACCGAGTCGGTCCGCATTCTCGGCAAGGGTCGAAAGGAACGCGTCTGCCCGGTGGGTTTGCCCGCGCTCGAATCCGTGTCGCGCTATCGCGCTGCCGCGAATGTCCAGACTGGCCCGCTTTTCATCAACAAATCGCGCCGCCGGATTTCGTCGCGCTCCATCTGGCTAATTCTGAGACGCTATCTGCGGCACACCTCGATTCCCATCGCCGTGAGTCCTCACAAACTTCGTCACAGCTTCGCCACTCACCTCCTCGATGGCGGCGCCGATTTGCGCAGCGTCCAGGCGCTCCTCGGCCACGCCAGTTTATCGACGACACAAATCTACACGCACGTTACCGTCGAACGGCTGAAGAAAGCCTATGCCGACGCCCATCCGCGGGCTTGATTTTGCGTTAACTAGCTCGCGCTCGCCGCCGGACTTCCGTGCGGCTCCGCCACGTGAAATGCGAGCTTGTCGCCCGCCACCGTGACTTCAACAATATCGCCAGCCTTAACGACACCCTTCAGCAATTCCTCCGCGAGCGGGTCCTCGAGATAACGTTCGACCGCTCTTCGCATCGGGCGCGCGCCATAGGTTGGGTCGTATCCCTTGTTGATCACGAATTCGTGCGCTGGCTCGTCGAGGACGATCTCGATCTCCTTCAGCTTCAAGCGCCGCTTCACCTTGTTAACTTCGAGATCGACGATCTGAAGCAGGTCGGGTTTGCTCAGCGTGTGGAAGACGATGATCTCGTCGAGACGATTCAGGAATTCCGGCTTAAAGACACGCTTGGTTTCGTCGAGAATTTTCTCCCGCATCGTTTCGTAATCATGCGTGTCCTTGGGCGCCCCGAAGCCCATCGTCGTCTGCTTGCGGATCAGCTCGGCGCCCACGTTCGACGTCATAATGATGATCGTGTTCCGGAAATCGATCTTCCGGCCTAACGAGTCCGTCACCTTGCCGTCTTCCAGGATCTGGAGGAGCAAATGCATCACGTCCGGGTGCGCTTTTTCGATTTCGTCGAAAAGCACGACCGAGTAGGGCCGGCGCCGGACCGCTTCGGAAAGCTGGCCGCCTTCCTCGTAGCCGACATAACCCGGAGGCGAACCGATCAACCGCGAGGCGGTGAACTTTTCCATGTACTCCGACATGTCGATCTGGATGAGCGCGTCGGAATCACCAAACATGAATTCCGCGAGCGTGCGGGCGAGAAACGTTTTGCCGACCCCCGTTGGCCCGAGGAACACGAACGACCCAATGGGCCGCTTTGGATCTTTCAGGTCAGCGCGGGAACGACGGAGCGCCTTGCTGATGGCCGTGACCGCCTCGTCCTGGCCGATGACTCGCTGCTTCAAATCGACTTCCATGGCCAGCAGCTTCTGGGTTTCCTTCTGCTCCATTCGCTGGAGCGGAACGCCGGTGACCTTCGAGATGATGTGCATCATGTCGTCGGCGGTCACGAGCACTTCTTTTTCTTCGCGCTCTTCGCGCCACTTCGTCAAAATGCTATCGAGTTTTTCTTTCGTCTGCTTTTCCTTGTCGCGGAGCGCTGCGGCCTTCTCGAAATCCTGGGCCTTGATCGCCGCTTCTTTTTCGACCCGGATCTCTTCAATCTCGCGCTCGATCTCTTTCACGTCCGGCGGCCGGGTCATGGCGTTGATCCGCGCTCGGGCGCCTGCTTCGTCCATGACGTCGATCGCTTTGTCGGGCAGGAACCGGCCCGTGATGTAGCGCTCGGAAAGTTTCACTGCGGTTTCGAGCGCTTCGTCGGTTAGCTTCGCCTTGTGATGCTGCTCGTACTTGGGCCGCAATCCTTTTAGAATCAGAATCGTTTCGTCAATAGTCGGCGCCTCGACTTTTACCGTCTGGAACCGGCGCTCGAGGGCCGCGTCCTTCTCGATGTATTTGCGGTACTCGTTGAGGGTCGTGGCGCCCACGCATTGCAACTCACCGCGGCTCAAGGCCGGCTTGATGATGTTCGATGCGTCCATCGCGCCTTCCGCCGAACCGGCTCCGACGATGGTGTGCAGCTCGTCGATGAACAAAATCACGTTCTTCGAGCGGCGAATCTCGTCCATGACCGCTTTGATCCGCTCTTCGAACTGGCCGCGATACTTGGTGCCCGCAACCATCAGCGCGAGGTCGAGCGTGACAACTTTCTTGTCGCGCAATAACTCCGGCACGTTCCCGTTCGCGATTTCCTGCGCCAACCCTTCCGCGATCGCCGTCTTCCCCACACCCGCTTCGCCGAGCAGGACGGGATTATTCTTCGTTCGCCGACAGAGCACCTGGATGACGCGCTCGATTTCGTTGTGCCGCCCGATGACGGGATCGAGCTCGTTCTTCTTCGCCAGCTCGGTCAGGTCGCGGCCGAACGCACGCAGCGCCGGCGTCTTAACATCTTTCTTCCCGCCCGGTGAAGGCTCGCCGCCTTCCTGCTCGGATTCCGGCGGGGTGAAGTTCGGGTCGAGTTCCTTGAGAATCTCGTTCCGCGTCCGCTCGATATCGACTTCGAGGCTTTTGAGGACGCGCGCCGCGACACCCTCCCCTTCGCGCAACAGTCCGAGCAAAATGTGTTCGGTGCCAACATAGGAATGGTTCAACGCCTTGGCTTCCTTCCCCGCGAGGGCGAGGACCTTCTTCACCCGCGGCGTGTAAGGAATGTTGCCGACCATCTTCGTTTCCGGCCCCGACCCGACCTGCTTCTCGACTTCCATTCGCACAGTTTCGAGATCGAGCCCCATCTTCTGGAGGACGTTGACGGCCACGCCCTGCCCCAGCTTGATCAGGCCGAGCAGCAGATGCTCGGTCCCGACGTAATTATGATTGAAGCGATCGGCTTCTTTTCGAGCGAGAGCCAGGACTTGCTGGGCCCGCGGGGTAAAATTGTTCATTGGTTCGGTGGCTCGGGAGTATCGTTTTCCAATTCCTTCGCTACTTTAGTAATATCAGGTTTAGGGAACACTCGCAAACGCTCCCGGATGATTTCGGCGCGTAAATGGTCGCGCTCCTCCGCGTTGAGCTTTTGTTGCGAGCTCTTCTGCAAGTGTGCCGGCTGTGTGTCGATGAACAATTCGTCGATCGGGAGCCGTCGGTCTTCGGGGAATGCGCCGAGATCGATACCAAGTTTCATGATCGACAAGAGATTCAGCGCTTCCTTCGACGTCATGGCGTGGGCGAAAGTCAGGACGCCGTAAGCCCGACCGATCTGGTCCCAGAGCGTGTTCGATTTTTTCTGGATCAACATCTGGCGGGCGTCGTGTTCCTTTTCGATGATCGTCTCGATCACTTTGCTAAGACGGTTCACGATCTCGTCCTCTTTTTCGCCGAGCGTGGTCTGGTTCGAAATCTGGAAGAGGTTCCCCATGGCCTCGGTGCCTTCGCCGTAGAGGCCGCGAACGGCGAGGCCGATCTTGTTCACGGCCTGGATGACCTGGTTGATCATTTCGCTCAGAACGAGACCGGGCAGATGAAGCATCGCCGAAGCGCGCATCCCGGTGCCGACGTTGGTCGGGCAGGCGGTCAGGTAACCGAGGCGCCCGTCGTAGGCGAAATCGAGCTTCGCCTCAAGGGTGCTGTCGACTTTATCCACGAGCTTGAACGCGCTCTTTAACTGGAGGCCGGACCGGATCGATTGCATCCGGAGATGATCCTCCTCGTTGACCATGATGCTCAAGGTTTGGCGGCGATTCATGATTACCGCGCTGCCCACACTTTTCGCCGCGTGCTCGCGGCTGATGAGGTGCCGCTCGACCAGCACCTGTTTCTCGAGCGCGGAAAGATCCTGTAACAATTCCGAAAACGAATCCTGCATCTCCGGCAGCTCTTCGACGCGTGGCTTGATCAATTCAAGAATGGCCGTGCGCTCCGCCTTTTTCGCCCAACCGGGAAAGGCGCGGTGCTTGAGATTGCGCGCGAGCCGGACGCGGCTGCTGATTACGATCTGATGATGCGGCCCCTCGCCGCGCAGCCATTCGCCGCCGGTCGCCATAAGATTCGCGAATTTCATGGCTAGACCGCTTTCTCGAGCTCGAGCTGTTTGATCTGGTCGCGCAATGCCGCCGCGCTTTCGTAGTTCTCTTCCGCGACCGCCTTCTGCAAATCTTCGTTGAGCGCCCGCATCCGATCGTCGCGCTCCACCTCGCGGTGTGCGCGCTGGGGAAGCTTGCCCACGTGCTCCGTGCCTTTGTGCATCGCCTTCAACAGGCTGCCCAGCCCCTCGGCAAACGTGACATAACAAACGCTGCAACCGAGCCGTCCGGTTTTCTTGAAATCAGCCTGGGTGAATCCGCACATCGGACACTTCTGCGACGGCGCGCCTTTCTCGATCTCCTCGGCTGCGCCGATGCCGAGCAGCAAATCCGCGAGCGCGAAGCCGGTCGGATCCTGAACGCCTTTCTCCTTCGAGCAGCCGTCGCAGAGGTTCACCTTCTGCATTTTGCCCTCAAGGATCTGCGTCAGGAAAACTGTCGCATCATTACATTTACAAACGTCGCACAACATCTCTGTAGAATTAGACCTCGAAATGCCTGAAACATTCAACGCTCACTAGCCTAGCACCTTCTGCGCCGATCGCGCTCGCCGAGGCTTTACTCAAAGATCGATGTGCCGGTTGCCCGCGTCATTTCGCGGAAGCGCCCAATAACACGCGTCGTGACCGAGCCGGGTTTGCCGCTGCCGATCGTGCGTCCGTCCGCCTTCACCACCGGGATCACTTCCGCCGCGGTGCCGGTGAGGAAGCACTCGTCCGCGATGAACACATCGTGGCGGGTGATATCGGTCTCCGTGATCTTGAGACCGAGCTCGGCCGCGATGTCGAACACGACCGCGCGCGTGATTCCGCGCAAGGCCCCGGCCGCAATCGGCGGCGTGAAGATTTGGCCGCGTTTGATGATGAAAACGTTATCGGCGGTGCACTCCGCCACGTTGCCGGCTTCGTTCAACATGAGCGCTTCATCCGCGCCGGCAAGATTCGCTTCGAGCCGCGCCATGACGTTGTTGAGATAGTTCAGCGATTTCACCGCCGGATTCAGCGCGGCCGGAGAGGTGCGCCGCGTCGCGCACGTCACCACGGCGAGACCTTTCTCGCAAACTTCCTTCGGATAGAGCGCGATCGTTGTCGCGATGATGATCACGCTCGGCCGCTTACATTGCGCCGGGTTCAACCCGAGATTGCCAACGCCGCGTGTCACGATGAGCCGGATGTAACCTTCGCGCAGATCGTTCTTCCGGATCGTTTCGAGCAACGCTTCCGTCATCTCGCCCCGACCGATTGGAATCTCAAGGCAGATCGAGCGCGCAGAATCCCAGAGCCGTTCCAGGTGTTCTTCGAGTCGGAAAACGCGCCCATTGTAAAAGCGAATTCCCTCAAAAATTCCGTCGCCGTAAAGCAGGCCGTGATCGAACACGGAAACTTTCGCGTCCGCTTCCGGCACGAATTTTCCGTCGAGATAAATCGTCAGGTCGCGGGCAGACGCCGGCGCCGTTTGCGTATCCACCGCAGGCTTAACCGGAGCTTTCGCTTTCTTTTCCGTTTCCGGTTCGTCGATTACCGCTCCACCAGCTGTCGAGGTTTTTGTTAGCACGAAAAAATCTCAAGCGGTTCGGGGGGCAATTCAAGGGGAAAGGTCAGAATCACGCGAGAACGCCGTCCACGATGCGCAGTTGGCGGTCGCCCAATTCGGCCAGGCGCGCGTCGTGCGTGACGACCAGCAGCGTCTTTTTTCGGCTTCGCGCCAGCCCGAGCAGCAAATCGATGATTGCGTCTCCGGTCTTGGAATCCAGGTTTCCGGTCGGCTCATCCGCGAAAATGATGTCGGGGTCGTTGGTCAGGGCCCGGGCAATCGCCACGCGTTGTTGTTCCCCGCCGGAAAGCTCGGCCGGGAGATGATGGAGTCGGTCCGCCAGTCCCACATCGCTCAACGACGCTTCCCCGGCCGCGCGATTTGTTTTCCCGCAGATCAACCCGGGCAGCATGACATTTTCCAACGCCGTCAGCTCCGGCAGCAGGAAATATCCCTGGAAAACAAAACCCATCTTCCGGTTCCGCATTTCGGCCTGCGACGACGAGCTTCCGCTGTAAAGGCGGCGTCCCTCAAATTCGACGGTACCCGATTCGGGCCGTTCCAGTCCGGCCAGCGTGTAAAGCAACGTCGTCTTGCCCGCACCTGAGGCGCCGCAAAGAAACACCGCCTCCCCGTACGCGACTTCCATCGAGATGCCGCGCAGCACTTCGATCCGGCGCCGACCGATCTGAAACGAGCGGCGAAGATCGCGGGCGACAAGCTGCGTTTCGGTCATGGCGCGGAAGCATTCGCCGATTCAACCGCCCGCGCAATGCGATGTGAAAAGAAAAAGCCGTCCGGCGGCTGGCGGACGGCTTCTGGCTATGACTGGCGTTTACGAAAGTCCGAGCGCTCGCAAGGTCGGCCCATCGATCGCGGCCGTGATGGGCAGGCCGCGGTCGCGTTGGAAATACGAGAGCGCCGCGCGAGTATTCGGGCCGATGAGGCCGTCGACGGCATCGTTATAATAGCCCTGTTCCTGGAGCGCGCTCTGGACGTTGGCGATCACCTGTCCCGGCGGCAGATCGTTGTAGCCGTAGATCGGCTCGTCGTACGAATAGGTGCTGTAATACGGATCGTAACCGTAGGCCGGATACCAATAATTGTTGTTCCAGTAGTAATATCCTCCGCCGAACAGAACGATGCGGTTGTAGCGGCTTCTCCACCAGCTCCGGTCGTGCCGCTCGCGATGATGATTACGGCGCGCCTGCTCGAAGGTGAAGTTGTTCGAAGTGTTGTTTTGCCAATTCCGATTGTTATCGTTGCTCCAGTTCCTGTTGCTATTGGATCTGCGATCATCCCGGTCGAATTGGTTCCGGGCGATCGTGTTGGGGTTCACAGTCGTTGTTTGTGGTGCGACTACGTTCGGATTTCTCCGGGTTCGAGCCTGCCAATTCCGGTTATTCGCAAACGACGTGTCCGATTTGAAAGTCGAGCGAGGCGCGTCCTGGTCAACCGGGGTGAATTGCGGCGTGTTGCGCAGCCGCGGCTGAACATTCGGCGTGTAGGTCTTCGGCGCCATGTAGGTGCGGGCCGTCACCGCCGGGATGTTACGCCGTTCGAATTGCGGCTTCGGCGCGACGTAGTTCTGGACGCGCGGCGTGACCACGCGCGGCGCTGGGTTTACCTGGCGCTGCGCCGGCGGGTTTGAGTTGCGGTTGTTTTTCTTGGGTTGGTCTTCGTCTTCTCCCAGCACGGGCGCGGCAACCATCGCCACCGCGAAAATGGAAAGTAAGAATGTTTTCATAAATGTCCCTCAAGAAGGTTAGACCCGCCCGCCCTCCATTTATTCAACTCGCCTGGTAACGGCTGACTGGCTGTAAAATTCAGCTAACGTGCCTCACCTGCCGCATCGCCTCGAACAAGACAATTCCCACCGCTGTGGCCAGATTCAGGCTGCGCGTCCCCCGCATCGGAATCGTGAGCGATTCGTCCGCATGCGCCGCGAGTAAACTCTCAGGCAGGCCTTTTGTCTCCCGTCCGAAGACCAGAAAATCGCCAGCCTGGAAATGGACACCATAGTAGGCGCGTTTCGATTTCGTGGTGAGGAAAAAGAAACGCGAATCCGATTCCCGCGACCCTCTCAGGTCGTCGAAGGAATCCCAGAGCTGGAGGTCAACCTCCTTCCAGTAATCGAGGCCGGCCCTTTTCAGGGTGCGATCGTCGACGGAGAATCCGAGCGGCTTGACCAGGTGCAGCGTCGAACCGGTGGCGAGGCAGAGCCGGCCGATGTTGCCCGTATTCGGTGGGATCTCCGGCTCGACGAGGACGACGTTGAACATGGTGGATCGCGCGCTCCGTCGCGCGATGTTTATTTGCCCTGCTGCGACGACCTTCGTTGACATCGAGCGGCGGAGCGCTCGATCCACCTACAGCTTGCTCGCTACGAACTTCTCCAGTTTCACGATGTCTGCGGCGAATTTCCGGATGCCTTCGGACGTTTTCTCGGTCGCCATCGCGTTATCGTTAAACAGATATCGGAACTTCTTCTCATCCATTTCGAGGCGCTCAACGTTCGCGCTCTTCGCCTTTTCCGGGTCGAGTTTGCGCTCCACCGGCCCGTCTGATTCGTTCAGTTTTACCAGCAGATCAGGGCTGATCGTAAGCAGATCGCAGCCCGCCAGCTCGAGAATTTGGCTGACGTTGCGGAAGCTCGCGCCCATCACTTCGGTCTTGTAGCCGAAC
>JALYIN010000327.1 GCA_030775765.1 Verrucomicrobiota bacterium | reverse complement strand
GCAATGTGTCGAGAGTTGGATTTCGCATCCCGCGCTCGACGTAATGAATCATCTGCTGAGAGAGCCCGGAAATCTTAGCCAGGCGGTAAACTGAAAGGGCTTGTTTCTGCCGCCGCTGTCGCAGCAGTCGGACGACCTCGGTCGAAATAATCTGGGCGCTTGTGCTTTTCGGCATCGCCAAAGCATAGCTGAATGGCGCTTGACGGAATACACTACTATAGTGGAGTATTCCGCGAATGGGTGAGAATGAAGTTTTCACTGCCGCGCAGATTGCGTCGACGTTGCGGCGCTCCAAACGAACCGTTCTAGCTTCGCTCTTCAATACCGCGGCATCCGGGAGACGGATCGTAGGCGGCAATCCCGCTAGAACTTGGACGCTAGAGCAGCTTCCACAACGGATGCGGATCGCGCTGACGGACACTGACGCGCAACGGCACCTCGACGTCGGAACGCTCTCGGTTTCTCCAAGAGCGAAGTGGCAACCAAATCTCCCGACCAAGGAATGCTCGAAAGAAACGCAGAAACGGGCCTCGCTGCTTCAGCGCGCCCTTGCGCCGGCTCTTGCGCGAATGGAGGAGATTGGTTTGAGCAGTGCTCAATTCGAGCAACTCGGAATTGAAGATTATCGCAGAACGTTCGGCCACAGCGTTTCGATCCGACACTGGCGTCGCCTTCTTAAGCGAACAAGAGATCGCGATGGTGGGGCGAAGAATTGGGCGCGACTGGAGATCTATCTCGACGAATCGCCAGCCCGGCGGGTCAAGTCATTGGTTCCGTTTGCCGCCGCCGCTCTGCGGCCGTTGCAGGAATTGATTGCTGCGTTCGAGAATCCGACCGCTCCAACCGACCTGGAAAAAGACTGTCTGTGGATCTATGCATTCGAGCATTGCGAGCGCGAAACTGAGCGGACCGACAAACCAAAGGCGGTCAAACGCGCGACGCTCAAATTCCTCTTCGATAACGCACCGTTCCTCGGCAAATCACCCAAAGGAATCAGAATTCAGTTCGAGCGAAAACTGAAACGCTGGATCGAAGGGGGCCGTGTTCCAGCCGCCATTGCTGACGCCCGAAAGCAAAACCGGGGACGGCCCGCGCCGAACTTCTCCGAGGAAGACGAGCACGCGCTGATCGCCAAAACCCTTCGCTCTGGAGGTGGCATCGCGCAGGCATGGCGTGAATGCAGAAACAACGGCGGCCTGAATGCACGCGTGTCGCAGCACTATACTTCGACTCCGGCGACTAAATCGTATGTGCCTGCGCGGGTTCGTAAGTTGATCGCTAACAAAACGAAAATGCTTCGCGATCATCATCACGGACCGCGCCAGGCCAAATTGAATGGGGCATTCGTAAACCGCGATCCGTCGACTTTTCACACCGGCGATTGGTTCCAAGCGGACGATGTTACGCTCCCAAACTACTACTACACCGAGAATGAAGAGGGCTTCTCGGTTCTCCGGGGCCAATTCCTGGCCATGTGCGATGTGCGCACCACTTTCATTCTCGGCTACGTGTTGATCCCGCAGCGCAATTACACCGCGCACCACATCCGCAATTTAACGACGATCGTCGCCGATGTTCACGGGCTCCCACGGAAAGGCTTCTATTACGAGAACGGAATGTGGCGAACCGCCCGTCTCCTGCACGGCCGGCGGGACGAGATCAACTGGCACCAGACTGAAATGGGTTTGCGTGGACTGGGACTACAGTTTCGCCACGCCAAACTGCCGCGCGGCAAAGTGATCGAGCGCGTCTTTGGCCTTCTCCAGAATTACCTCGAGGGCGAACCCGGCTACGCAGGCCGGGATGAGCGGCATGACCGCTTCGAGCGCGTCCAGCAACAGATCTCCCTCGTGCGACGAGGCAAGGCTGAGCCTTCTGAATTCTTTTTGTCAGAAGTCGAATACTTGCGTCGCTTGGACGTAATCGTCGAGCGGTACAACAACGAACGGCAGGAAGGAAAATATTGTTCGAATCTTTCTCCCCAAGAAGCATATGAGAAGTTTTACGGGAATGAGCCACGCGTTCGGCTCGGAAGTTCGTCACGCCATTTGCTCGCCAGTCACAAGATGCGGGTTCGATCCGGTCGCAACGGCATCAGCTTCCGGTTCGGAAAAGAACAGTTCACCTACAAGAACTGGAAGACCGGTGAGCTCATCGGAGAGGAACTGATCGCGTGGTTCAACGTCGAGAACCCGTCGATGATTTCGGTAACCAATTTGAAGGAAGACGCCCGGACCCTCTTCACGGTGGAACGGGAAATCAGCGTTCCTGGCATGGATGCGCCGCCGGAGGTGCTTGAGGCGGCCCTGGCGCAGAACGAAGCGCACGAAGCGTATCGCAAGGCCCTTTACCGAGCGGTCTCGCAAAACCTCTCCACGGGTTTCGCGGGGCGAATGTTTCGCCAGAACTTCATCGATCGGAAAACTGCTGAGATCGGTAACGCAATGTCAAAGGAGCACGAGAGGATTGCCCAGGACCGGACCGCAAAGAGGAAACGCTCGGCCGCCATCGAGCGGAAAGCAGCGCGGCTGGGAATCACTCCAGGGGTGATGAGC
>JALYIN010000326.1 GCA_030775765.1 Verrucomicrobiota bacterium | reverse complement strand
GGCTTACCTCCTCCTGGCGGGCCTTTCTACGCCGCTCGTCCTCTCCGTGCACAGTGTCGTTTCCTTCGACTTCGCCACGTCCATCATCCCGACATGGCACACGACCATTTTCCCGCCCTACTTCGTGGCCGGCGCCATCTTCGGCGGATTCGCCATGGTGCTCACGCTCCTGATTCCCGCGCGCGCCATTTACAAACTGCAGGACATCATCACGCCGCAGCACATCGACAAAATGGCGAAGGTCATTCTGCTCACCGGCTCGATCGTCGGGTACGCCTTCGCGATGGAATTTTTCGTGGCGTGGTATAGCGGCAGCCAATACGAGAAGTTCGCCTTCTATAACCGCATCTTCGGTCCCTACTGGTGGTACTGGTGGGTTGGCATGCTCTTCTGCAACACCGTTGCGCCCCAGCTCTTCTGGTTCAAAAAATTCCGGTTCAACATCTACGTCGTTTACTTCGTCTGCATGTGCGTGAACGCCGGCATGTGGTTCGAGCGTTTCATCATCATCGTGGGCGGATTGCATCGCGACTTTCTTCCGTCGTCGTGGGGAATGTTCTACCCGACCTGGGTCGATATCTGGACCTTCATCGGGACGTTCGGAATTTTCACTTCGCTCTTCCTTCTCTTCATTCGCTACCTGCCGATGATCGCGATGTCGGAAGTGAAGATCGTGTTGCCCGAGGCGAACCCCCATCATGCCTCACCCGGTGAACATCACACCGTGGCCGCGGGCGGAATGGAGCGCACATGAGAACTCCGTCCGGAAACAAAGTCTACGGCATGGGCGCGCAATACCCGAGCGCCGCCGCTCTTTACGAAGCCGCGAAACAGGTGCGCGACGCCGGCTTCAAGCGCTGGGATGTGCATTCGCCCTTCCCGATTCACGGCATGGATGAAGCGATGGGCCTGGGCAAATCCTGGTTGAGCGCGTTCGTGTGCGCCGGTGGAATCACGGGATTGCTCACGGCGACAGTCCTGGAATTCGGTCCGTCGTCACTCATCTATCCGCTCATCGTCCACGGAAAGCCGCGCAATTTTTACACGGTGCCGGCCTTCTTCCCGATCATGTTCGAACTGACCATTCTCTTCTCGGCCTTCACCGCCTTTTTCGCGATGCTGATCATGAACGGCCTGCCCCGCTGGTATCACCCGGTGTTCAACTGGCAGCGCTTCAGCCGCGCGACCAACGACGGATTTTTCCTCGTGATCGAAGCGCGCGACCAGCGCTTCACCGAACTGGAGGCGCGCGAGCTCCTTGAGCAAACCGGCGGCCAGCACATCACCATCATTCACGAAGAATAATTTTATGCTCCGCGGATTCTTCCTCATTTTTGTCCTGACCGGCATCGCGATCGTCGCGGTCTTCGGTTTCCGTGGACAGAAGAGCACCGGCTCGCCCATCGAGGTTTTCCCGGACATGGTCCGCCAGCCGAAAGTGCGCGCCCAGGCGCCTTTCGGGTTTTTCGCGGACGGCCGTGGCGCGCGCGTTCCCGTCGCGGGCACGGTGCCGATGGGATACGAAATACCGAAAGCGGCGAGCGAACTCGCGCCGGGCGCGGCCCCAGTCGCGGCCGAAGTGAACGCGCAGCCTCGCCTCGCCTTCACGGACGGAGGCACCGATTATTTTTCGACCGGCAAGATGGGCGCGAACTGGGGCACTGGTCTCCCGATGACGCTTACGGGTGACATCATGGAACGCGGCAAACAGCGCTTCAATATCAACTGCGCGGTTTGCCACGGCCCCACTGCCGCGGGCGATGGCATCACGAAACAGTACGGCCTTGCGACCGTAGTCAGTTTGCAGGACGAGCGGATCCGCAAGATGGCGGACGGCGAGATTTTCAACACGATCACGAACGGCAAAAACACGATGCTGCCTTACGGACCGAACGTCACCGTGAAGGATCGCTGGGCGATCATCGCGTATCTGCGCGCCTTGCAGCGGAGTCAGAACGCGACCAAAGCGGACGTGCCGCCGGAACATCGCGCCGACCTGGATAAGCCGGCGGAAACCAAACCTGAACCGAAACCGGAGGCGGCCAAGAAATGAGCGAACGTTCTGACGTGATCCCGGTGCCCGAGGGTGAATACGTGGAGCCGAACCGGTTCGCCGGTTTGTCCTTTATCCTGGCGATTGTCGCATTGATCGGCCTCGGCCTCAGCGTGCTCGGCGCGATCTTCAGTCAGCACCAGCTCAGTTTCTCGTGGCTGTTCGCCTTCGCCTTTTTCTTCACCCTCATCGCCGGCTCATTTTTCTGGATTATCGTGCACCACGTGACTGACGCGGAATGGTCGGTCGTGGTCCGGCGGCAATTGGAGAACGTGGCCATGCTCATGCCAGTGATGGTCGTGTTCTTCATCCCGATCCTGCTTTTCCGGCATCACCTCTACGAGTGGATGAACATCCCGGTGGGCCATGAGCCCCTGCTCGACAGCAAGCGCGCCTACTTGAACTGGA
>JALYIN010000325.1 GCA_030775765.1 Verrucomicrobiota bacterium | reverse complement strand
GTTAATGTTCGTTCAGGCGATAATTTGGCTTCCGCTTCTGTTGTCAGTGGAGAATCCGCACAGGCCCGCCGCGGTCCCCACCGTGACGACTCCTCTGCCTTGCATCGTTGGTGGGCTATCCTTGATTTTTGGCGTCGTATTATATCTAACCAATCGGAACAAGCCCCAGGAGTAGGTCGTTTTCTGACGCCAAGTCCTGCGAACACAGCTAAACGGATTGTTGTGGCCTCTTTCACTTTTTGTGTCTCCTTAGTGTCAGATTAGTGTCAGACGAGGAAGCGCCTAGTGGGATCGACCAATGGGAAAAGTCGATACGCTTGGTACAGCAGGCAAGTGCCAATGACAAGGATAGAGTGAAGCAAGAGCCAAGCGCGCCCTCAAAATGGCAAAGTTGAAGCGGGCAGAATATAAACCTAAGCTCACAGCCAAAGCATGTATGACGCATGACGGAAGAACGCTGCGGATGTTGACGATGATCGATGAATACACGCGGTAGAATCTGGCCATCCGTGTAGCAAGAAGGTTCGACGGGTTTGAACGGATTGAAGCTCTTGCAGAGGTAATGCTGTTCCGGGGAATCGCAGAAAACATTCGTTCAGTTAGCGGCCCGGAGTTTGTGGCGAAGGAGTTCAGGCAGTGGCTCGCGAACGTGGGTGGGGAGTTGGTATAGACCAGGCGCGCTTTGAACAATCGGTGTAGAATGCCGCCCGACCAGAAATCCAAATCGGACATGGGGTTCAGTTCCGCAGTGTTGGAGGAAGGTTCATGATCGTCGGAGTTCCGCGAGAGAGCTTTCCGGGGGAGCGGCGCGTTTCGCTGGTGCCCGCGGTGATCCCTAACCTAGCGAAAGCAGGCTTCGAAGTCGTGGTGGAAACGGGAGCGGGCATCGAAGCCGGATACCCCGACGCCGACTTCGCTGCCAAAGGCGCGAAAATTCTTCCGCAGCGTGCCGAGGTTTTCCGCGCCGCCGATATCCTCGTTCAGGTGCTCTGCTACGGCTCGAACGACCGCACCGGCGAGGCCGATATTCCGCTTTTCAAGCGTGATCAAGTGCTCGTCGGATTCCTGCGCCCGTTCGGCTCGTCGGAAACCATCCAGACCATCGCTGGCAAAGGTGTCACCTCGTTCTCGGTGGAATTGATGCCGCGCACTACTCGGGCGCAGAGCATGGACGTGCTTTCCTCCATGGCCACCATATCCGGATACAAAGCAGTGCTGATTGCCGCCGATGCGCTGCCGAGGTTTTTCTCCATGCTAACCACCGCAGCGGGAACAATTACGCCGGCGCGCGTGTTGATCCTTGGCTGCGGCGTTGCCGGACTGCAAGCCATCGCTACGGCGCGCAGGCTCGGCGCCGTGGTGTCCGCGTACGATTTGCGGCCTGCCGTGAAAGAGCAAGTACATAGCCTTGGCGCGCGCTTCGTCGAGCTGCCCATCGAAGCCAAAGACGCGCAGGATGCGCGCGGCTACGCAACGGCGCAGGGCGAAGACTTTTACCACCGGCAACGCGAACTCCTCGGAAAAGTCATCGCGGAAAGTGACGTGGTGATTACCGCCGCCGTAATCCCCGGAAAAAAATCTCCAGTCTTAGTGACCAAGGAAATGGTCGCGGGCATGGCGCCAGGTTCGGTGCTCGTCGATCTTGCCGCCGAGCGCGGCGGCAATTGCGAACTCACGCGCGCGGGCGAAAAAATCATCGAGAACGGCGTCAGCCTCATCGGCTGGTTCAACCTCGCCAGCACAGTGCCGTACCACGCGAGCCAGATGTACGCCCGCAACCTTACGGCGTTTCTTCTCCATTTGGTGAAAGATGGAAAACTGCAGCTCGATACTAAAGATGAGATCATCCGCGATACGCTGCTCACGTACGGCGGCCAAGTGGTGAACGCCAGGCTCCGCGAATTTTTCTCTCTGCCGGCCTTAGCGATCAAGGAGGGTGCATAAACATGAAGCTGGACCTGCTTACCGGCCTGTACGTTTTCATGCTAGCGGCGTTTATCGGATTCGAAGTGATCCGCCGCGTCTCTCCATTGCTGCACACGCCGCTGATGTCGCTGACCAACGCGCTGGACGCTATCGCCGTGGTGGGCGCGATCATTCTGGTAGGCGAGCACAAGAGCAACCTTGCGGTGATTCTCGGCACTATCGCCATTGTCGCGGCCACCAGTAACGTGGTAGGCGGATTTATCATCACCGATCGCATGCTCAGAATGTTCAAATCCAGCGGGCCCAAAAAACTATGACGAACTTTATCGACACCGACACCTTCATCGAGATTACTTATCTCACCGCCACGGTGCTGTTCGTTCTTTCGCTGAAGTGGTTGAGCTCCCCGGCCACGGCCCGGCGCGGCGTGTTTGCCGGCGAGTTGGGCATGCTGCTGGCGGTTGTTGGAACGTTGTTCCACCACGGCATAGTCGACTACAAGTGGATTGCCATCGCGCTGGTGCTCGGCACCATCATCGGCGTGCCGCTCGGCAAAGTGCAGATGACCGCGGTGCCGCAGCGGACCGCGCTGAGCCATGCCTTCGGCGCGCTGTGCGTTACTCTGGTGGGTACCTCGGAGTTTTATCTCCGCGCCCCCGATATTCCGCCCTTCATGATGGCTGTGCTCGCCATGGAAGTGATTCTCGGCTCGCTGACCTTCACGGGCAGCTTGATGGCCGCTGGCAAGCTACAGGAAATCCTGCCGCAGCGGCCCATCACCTATAAGGGACAAAACTTCGTTAACCTGGGACTCCTGAGTGCGGCAGTGATCGTTGCTGGCGTTCTGGTCGTGCATCCCGAACAGATGCGGCTGTTTCCTGTGCTGATTATTATTCCGCTGATATTTGGCGTGATGCTGATCATTCCTATCGGTGGAGCGGACATGCCCACGGTCATTTCGCTGTTGAATTCCTATGCCGGACTTTCCGCCGCAGCGATGGGATTTGTGTTGAGCAGCAAGCTGTTGATCATCGCTGGCGCCCTCGACGGCTCTTCCGGCTTCATCCTCTCGGTCATCATGTCCAAGGCCATGAATCGCTCGTTCACGAACGTTCTCTTCGGCGGCTTTGGACAAATTCAGACCAGTGCGGCGGCTGCGGAAGAAGCGCGTCCGGTAAAGAGCGCGACGCCAGAAGAAGCTGCCGGAATTCTCGCCTCTGCCAGCAAAGTGG
>JALYIN010000324.1 GCA_030775765.1 Verrucomicrobiota bacterium | reverse complement strand
GGCAGGCGGCGCTCGGCGGCGAACTGCGCGTCCCGACTCTGGAAGGTCACGCGAAGCTGAAAATTCCACCGGGAACGCAGGCTGGCCAGCGCTTTCGCTTGCGCGCGCACGGACTCCCGACGGCGGTGGAAGGGCGCGGAGATTTGTTGGTCGAGGCGCAAATACAAATCCCGAAAAAGCTGAGCGAGCGTGAGCGCGAAATCTGGAAGCAGCTGGCCGAACTTCACGGCCCCGCCCAGGCCTAGACGCTTTCGCTCGACAGTCGCGCGCGGCGATTTAAGAATGCCCGCAGATGAAAATTTCGCTTGGCACCGATCACGCCGGTTTCCATTACAAAGAAAAGGTCAAGGCGCTGCTGGTCGAGCTAGGCCACGAAGTAAAGGACTTCGGCACCTTTAGCGAAGAGCCGGTCGATTACCCGAAGTTCATCCGGCCCGCGGCAGAGGCGGTGGTGAAAGGCGAGTGCGATCGCGGAATCGTTTTCGGCGGTTCCGGCAACGGCGAGGCGATGGCGGCGAACAAGGTGCGCGGAGTGCGTTGCGCGCTTTGCTGGAACGAAGAGACCGCCCGGTTATCGCGCCAGCACAACGACGCGAATGTGCTTTCGATGGGCGAGCGGATGATCCCGGAGGAAACCGCGCTGGACATCGTCCGGGTTTGGTTGACGACCGATTTCGAAGGCGGCCGGCATGCGCAGCGCATCGCGCAGCTCGAGCCGTAGTCAGTACCAGCAATCGGCCGCGACGGCGGCGACAAACAGCGCGCTAACAAAGGCGTTGCTCTGGAAAAAAGCGCGGTTGGTCGCGGCGAGGTCGAGCTTTCGGGCGCTGCGATGTTCGTAAACGAGCGCGCCGGCGATGAACGGCATCGCGCTGTAATAGATGATCCCGAGTTTCGCCGTGAACCCGAAAGCAACCAGGGAAACGAACATCAAAAGGTGGAGCCATTGGGCGAGCCGCAAACTGCCGGCAATCCCCAGACGAACCACCAGGGAATGCAATCCTTCGCGGCGGTCGAAGTCCGCATCCTGCGTCGCGTAGATCAGGTCGAAGCCGGCGACCCAGCAGATTACACCCGCCCCCAGGACTAGGGGCGGCAGGTCCACCCGCTCGGTTTGCGCGATCCAAGCCCCAGCCGGCGCGACCGCCAGGGCGAGGCCGAGGAAGAAGTGAGTCGCGTTCGTGAAGCGTTTTGTGAGCGAGTAAAAAAAGATGATTCCCAGCGCGACCGGCGCGAGCAAAGCGGTCGTGCGATTGATAGCGGCGCTCGCTGCCAGAAAAGCAGCGGAACTGATGGCCAGCAGCCCCCATGCGACTGCTTTCGAGAGGAGAAGATGTCGCGCGGCAGTTCGCGGATTTCTTTGGTCGATGGACCAGTCACTCAGCCGGTTAAAGAGCATGGCCGCGGTCCGGGCGAGGACCATGCAGACGAGGACCAGCCCCAATGTCCGCAAGTTCGGGTGTCCGTCGGCCGCCACCAACAGCGTGCCCAAGGCGAAGGGCAGGGCGAAGATTGTGTGCGAGAAGCGGATCAGGCGGAGGAACCGCGTGACAACGTTAGGCGCGGCAGGATCGATTTGCACTTAACGATGGTCTTTCAGTAACTGCTCCAGCCGTTCGCGGGCGCAAGACAGGATTGGCAGCCCGTGAGCGAAGAGCATTCGATCGAACGAGTAGTCCAGAAGGCGCGATAACGACCGGCGCATCACTTTGAAGTTCGAGCAGTACTTCGCGGGAAGGAGCGCGAACCCGTACGGTTCGAAATTAATCAGCGCATCCCCGATAACCATTGTTCCCTCGTCCGACACACTATGGATGGCGATCTCGCCGGCAGGGGCGCCCGCAATCTCGACAGCGGTTAGTGCTGCAAGGAAGCCATTGTCCTGAACCGGGGCGGCCGACGGTAATCGTGTGGCGCCAATCAATTTTGCAGATAGGTAGATCGGGACCGCAAACTTCTCGGAGAACTGTGCCGCCGCCCGCTCATGATTCTCGTTTGTGACGACGATTCCCGCGACTTTGTCCTGGCCCACCCAACTGGCTACCGCTTCCGGCGTCAACGGGGTTGGATCGATGAGATAGGTTCCTGAAGCGGTTTCCAAGGCGGTGGAAAACAGATCCGCCTTCACCGATCGGTCATAGCATCGCCAGATGGAAATTCTGGAAGATACCGGTTCGATTTCAGAGGCGACAGGCATGGGAAAGGATGATCGACGCTGGGAAAGGGACCCTCAAGACCCGTTTGAGGCATTAGCTCGAAGCGTAAGTGGCACTATAGATGCTATACGGAATATAATTACCATAACATGATTACCTTCTCCTACCAAGCCCGCGACATGTCCGGGAAAATCGTTTCCGGAATCCAGGACGCCCTTAACGAGGACAACGCCGTCACCAGCCTGATGAGTCGGGGCTTGATGGTTTTATCGCTCCAACAAAAATCGGCTGCCACCAAGCAGCGCAAGAAAACCTGGTCCGTTAAGGAAACGGACCTCGTTCTCTTCACCCGTCAGCTCTCGACCATGATCGAGGCCGGTATTTCGCTGGTCCAGGCGATGACCGCGCTCTACGACCAGTGCGATCCGAAAAAGCAGAAGAGCCTGCGCCACATCATCAGCGACGTCACCACCCGCGTCCAAGGCGGCGAGACCTTCCACGAATCGATCGCGAAACATCCGCGCGTTTTCGACCGCCTTTTTGTGAGCATGGTGAAAGCCGGCGAGCACGGCGGCCTGCTTGCGGAAATTCTCGATCGGCTGGCCGGCTTCCTCGAAGCGAGCGCTCGCCTGCGCAAGAAGGTCAAGTCCGCAATGACTTATCCTGTCATCGTCATTTGCATCGCGATGGCTATCACGACGTTTCTTATCGTCAAGGTGGTTCCAATCTTTGGCGAAATTTTCAAGGACTTCGGCTCCAAACTTCCCGCGCCGACCCAATTCCTGATCGACGTCAGCGATTTCATGCGCGGTGAGTGGTATTTCCTGGTGGGCGGTATTTTCGGGGTGTTCTTCGGTGTCCGCACCTTCCTGCGGTCAACGCGCGGCAAACAAATCTGGGACAAGTGGAAGCTCAAGCTCCCGATCTTCGGGCCTCTCATTCACAAAATCTGCATGTCGCGTTTCGCCCGCACCTTCGCCCAGCTGATCCGCAGCGGTGTGCCGATCCTCGAAGTGCTCGACATCGTGGGCGGCGCCTCTGGCAATCACGTTGTCGAAACGAGTATCCAAGGCGTCGCCTCGGATGTGGAGAAAGGCGACAACCTTTCGGTCGCGCTTTCCAAGAAATCGATTTTCCCGCCGATGATGCTGCGAATGGTCGCGGCGGGCGAAGCGACCGGCAAGATTGACACGATGTTGGAGAAGATGGCCGATTTCTGGGATGAAGAAATCGAAGCGATGCTCGATGCGCTGACCTCGTTGATCGAACCGATGCTCATCGTGTTCCTCGGCGTGATCGTCGGCGGCATCGTCATCGCCATGTTCCTGCCCATCTTCAAGCTCAACGAAGTCGTCTCGCAGAATAAGAG
>JALYIN010000323.1 GCA_030775765.1 Verrucomicrobiota bacterium | reverse complement strand
TCTTTGCGATCGCAGCGGTTTTCGGACTCAACCACCACAAGAACAAGGTACTGCTAAGGCAGAAAGAAAGGGCCGCCCAAGAACAACAGCTGGCGTTGGAAAACGTCGTCAAAGTCTACGACCAGCGGCTAGACAAAGAGGAGACGCATACCGACCAAAAAATTTCCGAGACGGTGAAGCACAAAGAAGAGTTCTCCTCCGAGAAATCTTCTTCCGATAATGCCGACACGACCCTTGGCGCGGACGCACCGCCGCCAGGGCAGACGGCCGATCTTTCCGGCGCGGCCAGTTACGTCACGGACAAAATATTCACGCATAAGGGCGGCGTCTGGGCGGCGCGCTACAGTCCGCTGCAGTTTCCCGCTCTTCCGGGTTACGTAAGCGCGTTTCTCATTACCGCCAGCCGCGACCACACCGCCGGCATCTGGGATATGAGAGGCGACAAGGATTTCTTCCTGCGCGGTCACACCGCCGAGATAAACGATGCGACGTTCAATCCCAAACCCCCCGCGGATGGCAACGGTTGGTTCGCGGCCACGGCGAGCGATGACAATACCGCGGCGCTCTGGCGAGCCAGCGAGCCAAATAAGCCTCTTCCGCTCAAGGGTCATTCCGCGGCCGTCACCGGATTAGCCTGGAGTGCGAATGGCAACTGGCTCGTAACCACTAGCAAAGACTCTCAGGTCCGCATTTGGAACGTGGCCGCGGCTGATCCCTCAAAGCAATCGCGTGTCCTACAGGGACATTCGGCGAGCGTTTGGCTTCCATGCCTCATGGAGACTGGCGGAGCCGGATGGCTTGTCACTCCGAGTGCCGACAATACCGCGCGCGTCTGGACCTTCCCACGAGGGGAACCAGCCTCTTTTTCCAAACACGCCGAACCGGGTGTCCTCCACCACGGCGCGCCGGTGCGCCGCGTGGCGATGGATTCGAAGGCTCGCTGGGTTGTCACCGCTGGCGCGGATGGTCGCGCGATCTTGTGGGACCGTGTCAGCGGCGAGTTGTTATTGATCCTCAATCACGAGAAACCGGTCCGGGACGTCGCCTTCCAACCAGGCGGCAACCTCCTGGTCACCGCCAGCGCGGATAACACCGCGCAAATTTGGGATGCCCAGAAACTCTCACCGATTGTAACCCTGGCAGGGCACACCGCGCCGATCTTTTCCGCACGCTTCACGCCTTACGGCCCCGGAGTCGTGACAGTCAGTTGGGACCGCACGGCGCGCCTATGGAACTATGAAACGAAGAAATGCGTCGCCGTGCTGCGCGGTCACGTTGATGCGCTTTGGTCCGTCGAGTTTTCCCCCAGCGGAAATAATTTTACCACCACCAGCAGCGACGGCACCGCCCGGCTCTGGGAATTAGAGCGCATCCCCGGCGGAAGTGTTTTTGTTCGGCCGCCAGCCTCGGCGAAATAATAGACGCCCGTTTCCTTCGGTGAATCCAAAGCGGGGACCTTTCGCATCTCATCGGAAAGGCCAAGCTTATGATCCAGGATTTTCGTTTTGCGTTTCGGCAGCTGATCAAGTCGCCGGGATTCACCATCGTCGCGGTCATCACGCTGGCGCTCGCCATCGGGGTGAACTCGGCAATCTTCGCGCTTATCAATGGCGTCGTGCTCCGGCCCATGGTGCCGGTGCGGCCGCAGGAAGTGGTGAATGTTTTCACCGCGCGCCAAAGTGCCAACCACGATTACCGGCAGTTTTCTTACAACGAATACCGGGAGTTGCGCGACAACGGGAAGGAATTGTTCGCCGACGTGGCCGCAAGCGGGTTTACAGTCGCAGGCATCGGCGGCGAGCACGAGATGCGGCGCAGCTTCGCGTTCCTCACTTCCGAAAATTTCTTCACGATGATGGGCGTCCAGCCGTTCCGTGGCCGGTTTTTTAACGCAGAGGAATGCAAGCCGAACGCGAACCTGTCGGTCATCGTCGCGAGCTACGGGTTTTGGAAACGAATGGGCGGCCGCGCGGATTTCGTCGGCAGCGAGCTTCAGGTCAACGGCCAGCCGTACACCATCATCGGGATAACGCCCAATGGATTCAGCGGGGTAAGCGCGTTGATCGCCCCGGATATTTGGGTGCCCCTCGGGATATATTCGAACCTCGGCACGGCTTTTAGCGATACGGATGTCACGACCAATCTGGCTCAGCCAAAAAATTTCACCCTCAACTTAACCGCGCGCCTCCGGCCAGGCCTGACCATCGAGACGGCGAAAACGCGCCTCCCTGTTTTGAGTCAGCGCTTCAATGCGCTTCAACCGCCGGACGCGGAGTTCGCCCGGGAATTACAAATCCAATCCCCGTCCCGCTTCAGCCTCAGCACTGGTCCGGAAGACG
>JALYIN010000322.1 GCA_030775765.1 Verrucomicrobiota bacterium | reverse complement strand
TGTGTGATCTCAGACCGGGTGTGAGGTCCCTCGCCGTCTGCGCGGCTCGGGATGACAGCGAATTCACTCTTCCTCCGTCGATTCGGATTCGGATTCCGACTCGGATTCGACATCCGGCTTGAACCCGTCCTCTTCCATCTTCCGCAGGACGTCACTCATGTCGTCGACTTCGTCCCAGACTTCCTGGCTCACGTACATCGACGCCTTTTGCTGGATCGCCAAGGCAATGCAATCGCTCGGGCGGCCATCGAGCTCGATAATTTTCTTCTGCTGCAATTCGTTTTCCGCGCGGATGATCATGCGCGCGTAATAGGTCGCGTTCTTGAGATCGTTGATGATGACTCGCTCCACTTTTGCCCCGAGCGCCGTCATGAGATGCCCCATCAGATCGTGGGTGAGCGGGCGTTCCTTCGAGACATCGCGCATGAACATGGTGATCGCGCTGCCCACGGTTTGGTCGACGTAAATGATGAACACCTTGTCGTTGTTCCCGAGGAAAACGGCGCAGCCGCCGCTGGTCGGTAGCACGGCTCTGACCTGCACCTCGATGACCGTTTTGTTCATCCGCGCAAACCGTATCAGTCCGGTCGCGAAAAACAAGCAGCCCCCTCTTTCGTAATCGTGTGCGTGCTCGATCTGTTTTCACTTTCGATCACGAGCAGGAGCACGATTACGAAGTTGAGAATGCGGGCTTGCATGTCCGCACCGCTGATTGATTATCGCTCTGCGGCCGCGGCCGCGGAAAGAAAATGAAGAACGAGTGGGACGTCGACGCCGCTATTTCCACCTACAACGTGGACGGCTGGGGGACTGGTTACTTCAACGTAAACGCCGCGGGCAACGCGGAGGTTCGCCCGCTCAAGGAAAAAGGTGGCGCGATCGATATTCTCGACGTCGTCAACGAAGCGCGTAATCGCGGGCTGGGTTTTCCGCTCGTCATTCGGTTCCAGGATTTGCTGCGGCATCGGGTTGAATCGATCAACTGCGCCTTCCAGAAAGCGATCGAGGAGTTCGCTTATAAGAACCACTATCGCGGTGTGTTCCCGATCAAGGTGAACCAGCTCCGCGAAGTCATCGAAGAGATTGTCGAGGCCGGCCAGGAGTTTCACTTCGGTCTCGAAGCCGGCAGCAAACCGGAGCTCGTCGCCGCGCTTGCGATGCACAAGGACCCCGAGAGCCTGATCATCTGCAACGGTTACAAGGACCGCGCTTTTATCCGGATCGCGTTGATGGGTCGAAAGCTCGGCAAATCAGTGGTCATCGTGGTGGAAAAACTCGAGGAGCTGGAGCAGGCGATTCGCGCCTCCAAAGAAGTCGGGGTCGAACCGCTGATCGGGATCCGGGTTCGGCTCTACAGCAAAGGTTCCGGCAAATGGTCGCCCAGCGGCGGCGAGAACGCGAAGTTCGGACTCGATACGACGAGCCTTGTCGCGGCCAGCGAGATGTTAAAAGCTGCCGGCCTGGGTCATTGCTTCAAGCTGGTCCATTTCCATGTCGGCTCGCAGGTACCGGACATTTCCACGATCAAACGCGCGGTGCGCGAGGCGGCCCGCTATTACGCTAAACTTTCCAAACTCGGTCACGAGCTCGGCTACCTTGATGTCGGCGGCGGGCTCGGGGTCGATTACGACGGATCGCGCAGCGATTTCGATAGCTCCGCGAATTACTCGCTCCAGGAATACGCCAACGACGTCGTCTGGAACATCATGGACGTCTGCGATTCCGAAGGCGTCGCTCATCCCGCCATCGTGAATGAAGGCGGGCGCGCGATCGTGGCCCATCATTCGGTCCTGGTCGTCGAAGCTTTCAGTTCCATCGAGAAAACGAATCCGAAGCTAAAAGTCGATGTCGGAGAGAAGGACCATAAGCTCGTCCGCGATATTTTGGATGTGAAGCAGCGGCTGAAACGCGGGAACCGCCTGGAAAGTTTGCACGACATCCAGCAGATCAAGGAGGAAGCGCAGCAGACCTTCACCCTTGGTCACCTCGATCTCGAATCGAAGGCGAAGATCGATTGTGTCTACTGGCAGCTTGCGCAGCAAATCGTGAACATGCATCGCGGCCTGCGTTACGTGCCTGAGGAAGTGAAGGAATTGGAGACGGCTCTGGCCGACCAATACATCTGCAACTTCTCCGTGTTCCAGTCGCTCCTGGACCACTGGGCGCTCGGCCAGTTATTCCCGATTATGCCGATCCATCGCCTCACCACGCCGCCCGACCGCAACGGCATGCTGGTCGATATCACCTGCGACTCGGACGGCAAGGTCTCGAAGTTCATCGATCTTCAGGACGTGAAATACACGTTGCCGCTGCATCGGATCACGCCCGGCGAGATTTATTACCTCGGCGTGTTCATGGTGGGCGCCTACCAGGACATCATGGGCGACCTGCATAATCTTTTCGGGCGCGTGACCGAGGCACATGTCTTCCTCGACACCGATGAAGAGCTCGGCTGGTACATCGAGGAAGTCATCGAAGGCAGCACGATCGGTGAAGTGCTCGCCATGACGCAATGGGACAAGGTGGAGCTCATGCGCTTGCTCAAAAGCCAGGTGGACAGCGCGATTAAAGGCGACCGCCTCAAGCCTAACGATGCCATGAAGCTGTTGTCTGATTACGAGCGTCTCCTGAATGAATACACCTACCTCTCGCTCACGGAGGGAAAGCCGCCCGCGCAGCCGGGTAACTGGCTTCCGCTAAGTTGAGCGTGATGCGAACGATGGTCGCGGGCTTATTCGCGGCCGCCGCCCTTCTGCTCTTCGCTTCCTGCGCGGGAACGACGACGAGTATCGGCCTAACGACCAATCAGGCCGCCTACGCAGAGGAAAAGAATCCGCGCTGAGTTAACGAGGCGTCTCACTGAGACGCCCGACAAACTGAGCGATGGCTGCTAGCACGCGCCCATCGACTTGCTCCTGCGTCTCACCTCCGTTTTTTACCTGCGTCTTGGTGACCTGCAGGGAATGGTCGCCGCCTTCAACGATGTGAAGAAAGCCAGCCGCTTCCATTTCCTTCCGGATGTTCTCGAGCAAATCGAGCGGGCAAAGAGAGTCGCGCGTTCCTTGCACGAACAAGATCGGCGTCCGGAGATCGCGCAGCACTTTATCCCGCAGCCGCTTTGGATCGCCGGCGCCACAGAGCGGATATCCGAGACAAACAAGACCCGCCACCGATTCTTCGAGAGCAACGTGGCAACCAATCCGGCCGCCCATGCTTTTCCCGATCAGGATCACGGGTTGGGTTTCATCATTCCGCGCATCACTCAGGGCCTGGCGATGCGCGGCGATAAGTAACGGTGGGGGATCGGGCCGGCGGCGGCCCTCGCGCATGTAGTCATAGTCGAAACTGCGAACGGTCCCAATCGCGCCGAGCCGTTCTGTCCAGGCCCGCATCCAGGGATGGGAGGAAGGCGCGCCGGCCCCGGGTGCGAAGAGCAACAAAGGCTTCGAGATCATCAGCTGTTACGCGCTTCCTAGTGCTTCAACGAGCCGGTCGAGAAAAGCAATTTGCGCTTCTTTGATCTTTCTCCTCGCTTGTTCGAGGGAGAAAAATTCGGCGCGATCGACCTCGGGGAACTGCTGGATTTGTCCCGAGCGCGGCGGCCATTCGAGATCGAAGGTGTTCGAGACCGCAACGAAATCCGCGGGCCAATCGCCTTCGAACCCCCAGGCGTGCACCATCTTGCCGCCTTTCTGCTTCACGCTTCCCAGCGCGATCCAATTTGCCGCCGCCGGCGCCGCGATGCCCAGCTCTTCTTCGAACTCAATCCGGGCGCGCGCGAACAGGTCCTCGCCGTCAGCCGCTTCACCTTTCGGGATCGTCCATGCGCCGTCATCCTTGTTGCGAAAATAGGGACCGCCGGGATGGGCGAGCAAGACCTCCAATTGCCCCTGGTGCCTTCGGAACATCAGCAGGCCCGCGCTTGTTCTCGATCCTTTCACTTGGAAAGTTACCAGCCCAGAGCGGACTTCGGCACCGCCCGCAGAAAATCGTCCATCAGTTCTTCGCCGCCCTTCCATTTGTCGGGCCCCTTTTCGTAGAAACGGTGCGAAACGATCTCGCCGTTCAAATAACGCCCGTCCAATAAAGCATGCGAGCCTTTTACTCGCACGATCCAGGCCGGAATTTTTTCCCGGCGCGGGAGCAGCTCGGCCGCCGATTCAGCCATGCCATCGCACGGTCCCATCCAACGCTGGCGCGCACTCGCGCGATGGCTCACCCAATGAAAAAAGCCATTCATGTGCGTTAATCCATCCGCGCCTTCGGGCACAGCGACATACTCGATTGCGCGCAGTTGCGGAACTACGGTGCGCAACGGCGGCGCCTCCGGGCGGCTCCATGGATCCTGCGCCAGCGAGCGCAGGTATTGCGGCGTCGCCCCCTTCGTCCCGAATCGGACCAGCATGATGGAACGAAAGACCGTCGCGTCCATTCCGTGATCGTTTGCTGCCCATCCCGCAATGGCCGATCCGCGCAACAT
>JALYIN010000321.1 GCA_030775765.1 Verrucomicrobiota bacterium | reverse complement strand
ATCCCGATCTCTTCGCAGGTGGACTCCGGAATCTCGAAACTCAAACCGACGTGGCTCTGGCCGGCGAGATGATAAATCTCGTTCGGCTGCACCTCGGAAAAAATCCGGCGCAACGTCGTTCCATCCGAGAGATCGCCGTAATGGAGGAAAAGCGATTTGCCGTAGATGTTCTCGTCTCCGCGCAAATGTTCGATGCGGGAGCGCAGGAGATTGCTCGTCCTCCGGACCACGCCATGGACCGCGTACCCTTTTCCCAGGAGCAACTCCGTTAGATACGATCCGTCCTGCCCGGTGATGCCGGTCATCAGCGCGGTTTTTTTGTTTTCGGCCATGATTTGGGAACGCCCGACACACCATTCAACGAAGCCGTCCCTTTCTACAAGACCGAACGCGCGGCTTTGCATTTGGCAGCGCATAATCTAAATCCAGACACGCATGGCGCGCGTCTTCTGGTTTTTCTTGTCGTTTCTTGGGACGGCAATGGCTTTACGAGCGCAAGCCTCCCCTCCTCCTCTTTACAAAGGCGTGACCGTCTCCTGCCAGACGTGGGGCATCGAATGGCAGATGCCGGAGATGGAGGCCACGCTCGACGAATTGAAGTCCTTGGGCGTGAACAGCATCGCAATTCATCCTTACGCACAAATTCGCGAAGACGGGCACGTAGCCGCCGGCCGCCGCTCCGGCGCGAGCACCACTCACATCACCACCCCGCTCCGCTGGGCGCACGAGCGAGGAATGTCGGCGATGCTGATTCCCCACATCGCCTATTGGGGTACGAAGTTCAGCTGGCGCGGCGAGATTAACTTCGTCACGCCGGAAGAATGGGACCGGTTCTTTTCCGAGTATGAGAGCTGGATCGTGCAGATGGCGACGCTCGCTGAATCCGGGCGCGCCGAAGTTTTTTGCGTCGGCCTCGAGTTTACCTACCCGCAAAAATACGACGAGCGCTGGCGGAAAATCATCGCCGCGGTGCGCGCCGTTTATCACGGCAAGGTCACCTACGGCGCAAACTGGAACGAATACGCCGACGTGAAATTCTGGGACGCCGTCGATTACATCGGTGTCCTCGCCTATTTCCCGTTGACGAAGACGACCGATCCGAGCGCGTCTGAGATCGCGGCGGCCTGGGAAAAGCGGTGTGCCGAGCTGGAGGAATTCTCGAAGAAAACCGGCAAACAATTCCTCTTCGTCGAGATCGGCTACAACGAAAGCGCGCGCGCCGCCGCGGAACCATGGGGCTTCAAGACGGGGGGCGAGCATGCCGCCGAGATCCAGCAGCACTGCATTGACATAGCGCTCGATTTGCCGGCAGGTCATCCGTTTCTCGCGGGGATGTTCTGGTGGAAATGGTTCCCGGAAATCCCGCACCACGAAGAAGAGAACTACTGCCTGCAAACGCCCGCAATCAAAGCCTTGATCGCTAAGCACTGGAAATAACGGCTACACTTTCCGCCCGAATTTTTTCTCCAGCTCAGCATTCGAAATCTGGATCATGGTCGGCCGTCCGTGCGGGCAGCAATACGGCAGGTCGCATTGAAGCAGGTCGGTGATCAGTCTTTCCACTTCGAGATAGCGCAGCGGGTCATTCGCTTTCACGGCATGACGGCAAACTGTCTTCGCGATCATATCCTCGCCCAGGCGCAGGGCGGAACTGCTGTTGCTCGCGCTCTTGAGCCCATCAATCACTTTGCGCATGAACGTCACCGGGTCGGACACGTCGAGAAACGTCGGCAGGCTGTCGATCTTGAACGCGTTCGGGCCAAACGGCTCGATGCCGATGCCCATTTTCTGGAGCGTCGCCGCATTTCGCTCCACCCACTCCGCGTCGCGCGGTGACAGCTCGAAGGTTTGGGCAAGCAGCAAGCGCTGCGACGGAACCCCCTGCTCCTCCATCCGCCGCCGCAATTCCTCGAACAGGATGCGCTCGTGCGCCGCGTGCTGATCGACCAAGACCAACCCGTCCTGGTTTTCCATCAAAACATACAGCTTGTTAAGGACGCCGATGATCTGGAACTGCTGCGACGTGCTCGCGACATTGATGGCCTCCGTACGGTTGTAGCCTAGGTCGGTGATCCCGACCGTTTCCGGGAACCTCTCCGTCTCATCCCTACCGGAACGGCTCGGAATAACACGACTACCCCTAGACTCAGCAAACTTCCGCTGCTCAATTGGCGGAGCGACAAAATGTTCCTGCTGAACTGAAACCGACGGCTCGGGCGGCGGCCGTTGAAATTGCTGCTGCCAATCGCTCCGCCCACTTTCCAAGGTCCTTCGAATAGCATCGACGACGGTTTCGCGAACCGAATTGGGATCGCGAAATCGAACCTCACGTTTCGCCGGATGCACGTTCACGTCCACGGCCGCCGGATCGAGATCGAGAAACAAGAACGTGACCGGGAACTGACCTTTCATGAGCGCGGTGTGATAACCCTCCCGAAGCGCGGCGGTCAGCAGCGGACTCTCGATGGCGCGACCGTTCACGAAAACAAGCTGTTGCCCGCGCGTCTGCCGGCTCACCCCCGCCTGCCCGATTAAGCCGCGGATCCGAATCTTCGCCGGATTGTTCTGCGGCTGTTCGACATTGAGAAGGCGGTCGACGAGGTCCTTGCCGTGAAGATCGCGGATCCGATCAAGCAAGCTCGCCGCCGGCGCCAGTTGCAAGACCACCCGCTCATCGCGCACAAACACGAAGGCGATCTCCGGATGGCCCGTCGCCTGAAGATGCAACTGGTGCTCGATGTTGCGGCTCTCCGTATTTTCCGAGCGCAAAAATTTCCGGCGGGCGGGCAAATTGTAAAAAAGCGAACGCACTTCTATCTGGGTTCCTGGGGCTTCGCCCCCGTCGCGCACCGTTTCGATCTTTCCTCCAGCTACAATGATTTCCGTTCCCGCGACTGCGTCCGGTTCCCGCGTCGTCAGCCGAAAGCGCGACACGCTGGCGATGCTCGGCAGCGCTTCGCCGCGAAATCCCAGCGTGGCGATCGCCGCCAGGTCGGCCGACGTTCGGATCTTGCTGGTCGCGTGGCGCTCCAGGCAAAGGAGCGAATCGTCGCGATCCATTCCGCACCCGTCATCCACCACCCGCATCAACGAAATCCCGCCGCGCCGGACGCTGACTTCGATCTTGCGCGCTCCAGCGTCGATGCTGTTTTCGACCAGTTCCTTGATTACCGACGCCGGCCGCTCGATCACTTCGCCCGCCGCCACCTGGCTGGCGAGGATTTCCGGCAACAGGCGAATGCGGCTCATGACATTTCAATTTTAAGTTGTCGATTTGCGATTGCGAAGGAAAACGATAATTTCGCTCGAACGATGATCACCGTAACCGATAGCGCCGTCCGCCAATTGCGCACCCTGCTCGAATCGCGCAGCGACGCTGAGCCCAGGGGCCTGCGCGTTGGTATCGCCAAAGGCGGCTGCTCCGGGCTTCAATATGAAATGTCGCTCGGCGCCCAACAGCCGGGTGATGCGATCGTCGACCGCGACGGCGTCCAGTTTTTTGTCGATAGCGAGAGCGCCGATTATTTGCGCGGCTCGACCCTCGACTTTCGCGACGGCCTGACCGGCGCCGGCTTTCACATCGAGAATCCAAACGCAGCGCGGACTTGCGGGTGCGGCACGTCTTTCGAAGCAGCCCGCCCTGCTTGAAAACGAACCGTTCGCGAAGCAGGCGCGTCTAGATGGATCGGGATTACTTCCGCTACGAGCCGGCCCAGGCTTACGGACGCTCGCGGAAAAAGAAAACCAATCTCTTCGGCTGGTCGGTCGCCATTCTCCTCCTGACCGGGTTCGCGTTCGCGGCCTGGCTCGGGAGCTTCTACATTTTCTGGCAACCGGAGCGGCCGCAGAGCTACCGCATCCTCAAGAAACTCCACAAGATCGAGCCGTCGAAACGGTTCGAATTAACGGCCGCACCGGCGGGCGAATTCCTCAACGCGAAACAACTCTACGATCGCTACATCGGGATGAGTCCCACCGAGCTGGCGAACTTGAATGCGGTATTGGCCCGCAATTACATCCGAAATTTCCAGCAGGTCAGTGGTTTGGTTCCGTACGTCGTCGGCCGGTTCAACATCATGGAAGCCCGGGCGCTGACGCCCAACGACGTCTTCATGACCGGCATGGTCGCGCTCACGAACGCCGTCGACCATGGCGAGCTGTTGATGGAACATGTTTATCCGGCCGATCCGCAGGCGCTGCCGTTGATGAAGCAAACGCTGGTGACCGGCCTGGAGGTGAAGCTCGAGCGGACCCACGATCTTTCCGCCATCATCCATGCGGAGCGCCTTGCCGATGGGCGCGTCATGATCACCGCGATGCCGCTGCTTTACGGCAGCTACACCGTCACACGCGGGCCGGGCACATTCACCCTCGAGCCGCCGCTCGATCTGAATCTCGCCGCCGGCTGGCCATTGTATAAGGACGGGGCTCGCAAGAGTGCCGAGACGCAATATGCCAGTTACCGCGATCGCCACTCCCCGAAGACCAGCGAATCGGTGGCGGGGATTGCGCCGGCGCCGCCGCCTCCCGCCGCGAATGAACTGATTCGGGTGGAACCCGCGGCTCAAGCTGAACCGCCTAAGGTCGCTGTCGTCACACCACCGCCTCCACCGCCTCCGTCGCCGCCACCATCCAAGACGACAAAGGGAAACAAGAAGAACCAGAAAGCGACGCCGACGCCTTCGCCAACTCCGGCGCGAACGCCGGTGATGGTCGCGCAAGCTTCACCGACGCCGGCGGCAACGGCCGTCGCGCTCGCGAAATCGCCGGCGGCTTCGGTCGCGCCACCGGCGGCGACCACTCCTCCTGTGGTAGCGGCCGCCTCCGCAACTCCTCCCGTGCCTTCACCTTCCGCCAGCGCGCCTGACAATTCGCTCGCCTCGACTGCCGGCGGCGGTAATTGGAAAACGTTTCCGCCCGGCAAAATGCCGGTCGGCCGCCTCATCACGCTCGCTGATCTGCGCGATCTTGCCGATCGCGGCCTGGCCGGCGAACGCGTTTACCTCAAGGGCCAGTTCGTCGTGAACTTCACCGAACCGAATCGTGCTGTTCTTCGCCCGAAAACCGGAGTGACCGATGCCGTTCTAAAACTGGCCGGCGGTGGGCAGAACCTGCGCATCATCGTGGATTTCCCAGCCGGCTATACCCCGCCCGCTCGCGGCGCCACCCTGAACCGCGACGAAGCGCGCCCCTACGAAATTACCGAGGTGCGTAAACAAGCCGACGGCCAGCTCAACGTCTTCGTCCGCGAGATCATGCAGTAGGCGACGAAGTCGCTGCGTTTTTTCTTTCTCCTCGTTCAGGGAATGCCAATGTCTGGGCAACTCCGTTGCCCCGC
>JALYIN010000320.1 GCA_030775765.1 Verrucomicrobiota bacterium | reverse complement strand
GAGGACGAGCGCGACGGAGAAAATCCAGACGCCGCCGAGCGCCATCACGCGTGTAGGTAACATGTGGCCGGCGCTCGCGACCGTGAGCGCGGCGGCGAGCGCGCCGACACCGCTGCCGGCCATGAGGAGGCCGTAACCGTTCGCGCCCAGATGGAGGACATCGTGCGCGAACGCGGGCATGAGGACGGAATAGGACCAGCCGAAAATTCCGACGACGGTGAAGAGCGAGAGGATGGTGAGAACGCGCCGGTGCGTCCCGACGTAGCGGAATCCTTCGAGCGCCTGGCCGATTGGACCGGCGTTGCTGTCGATCTGTGCCTCTTTTTTTGGCAATCGCATCAGGAGCAGGCCGGCGATGACGGGAATGAAGCTGAGGCCGTCAAAAAGAAAGCAGAGGGCGATGCCGACGTGCGCCATAAGCAGGCCGGCGATGGACGGGCCGATAATGCGGGCGCAGTTGAACGCAGAGCTGTTGAGCGAGATGGCGTTCATCAAATCTTCGCGGCTGGTCATCTCGATCACGAAGGATTGCCGCGCCGGCATATCGAACGCCATCGTGATTCCGCCGAGCACGGCGAGCACGATGATGTGCCACGGTTGCACAACCTTCGTCCAGACCAGCGCGGCCAGGGCGAGCGAGAGAATCATGGAACAAATCTGGGTGCAGACGATGACCGAGCGTTTCGGGTAACGATCGGCGACCCAGCCGCCCCAGGTGGCGAAGAAAAGCATGGGCGCGGAAGCGGCCGCGGCGACCACACCGAGAAGCGCTTTCGATCCGGTGAGCTGGTAGACGAGCCACCCCTGGGCGGTCGTTGTCATCCAGGTGCCGGTGAAGGAAATGAGCTGGCCGGAAAAGTAGAGCCGGAAATTCCGGTGCCTAAAGGCGGAGAAAGTTTTCCGGAACGAGATGCCGCCCGTCGCCACGCGCCGTGGCCGGCCGGTCATGTCTTCGGGGACGTTTGACGTGCCGGAAGCCGGAGGCCGGAGATCAGAAGTAAGCAAATCGGACATCGGAAGCCGGAAATCTAGCAGGGAAGTTAAATCTCCCAAGCGGACCGGGCGCAGGATAAGAATGCGGAACGATGGTTCGGATTTTCTCGCGGTGTTGGTTCCGTATGCGCTCGCGCTTTCGGCGCTGCTCTGGCGCCGGGCGCCGGTTCGTCGCGACAGCAAACCGCCGCCCCGGGGCGTCGAGCGGTTCGATGCGACTGCTGGTGATCGGCGCCACGGGAGGAACAGGGCGGGAACTTGTCCAGCAAGCGCTCGCCCACGGTCACCAGGTCACGGCGTTCGTGCGCGATCCGTCGAGGCTCCAAGTTGAGCATCCGAATCTCCGGGTGCCGAAGGGCGACGTGCTCGATTACGCGACGGTGGAATCGGCAATGCGCGGCCAGGACGCGGTGTTGAGCGCCCTCGGGCACAGGCGTTTCTTTTTATCCGAACAGGATCCAGTCCGAAGGCATGCGCCATATTCTGGGCGCGATGAAAGCGTGCGACGTACCGCGGTTGATCTGCCAGACGGCGCTCGGGATTGGGAGCAGCGCGGGGCGATTGGGATTGCCGCATACTTTCTTCATCGTGCCGCTGATCCTGCCCTTTTATTTTTGGGACAAACTCCGGCAGGAGGACCTGATCATGGCGAGCGATCGGGATTGGATCATCGTCCGTCCGGGACTGCTCAAAAACGGTCCGGCGCGCGGTAGCTATCGGCACGGTCCCGAGGCTGGAAATTATTTCTGGCGCAGGCTCATTTCGCGGGGCGATGTCGCTGCTTTCATGATGAAGCAACTGCACGACGATGCCCACGTGGGACTGGCTCCGGGCATTTCCGAGTAGGTCCGGCAGCGAAAAAGAATCGGGTTGGCGCGCGACCGGCTTATCTCCGAAGCATGCGCTTTACACCCGGCATCGCGGCTCGACGCAGGGCCGCCCTTTTTTGGTGCGCGATCGCGATCGGCTTTTCTCTCCTTCCAGAAGCGAAGGCCCGGCCGGTGCGGCACCGCCGGCCGACACCATTTTCGTTAGCGCTCGAGCCGTTCATGCTCGCGCGGTCGATCGTTCACGTCACGGCGAGGCCGATCGTTCACCGGGCCCCGCGAATCCTGGCGGCGACGGCGATTGCCCCGATCAAGGTGGCCTATTATGCGCCGCGACGATTGAGGCCAAGGCCGCCACGGAGAGCGGAAGAAATTTACGGGGCGGATGAAGAATCAGACCTGAAGCCGATTCGGGTGGCCTATTCGACGTCGGGCAGTGCGAAAACGGCGGCGCCGCGGGCGGAGGATTACGATCAGGATGAAGAGCAGGAACAAGAAAGCGGCGGGATCGAGCAGCGAGGAGATCGGCCGACCGTGTCCGGTAGCCGGGCCGTTTTGCGGAATGGGGTGGCCTACGCGCCGTCGCACGCGCCCCAGAGCGTGAAGAGCGCGATCTGGGCCGCGAACAGCCTGCGCCGCAAGCCTTACATCTGGGGCGGCGGACACGGAACGTTTTACGATCGGGGATACGATTGCTCGGGCACGGTTTCCTTCGCCCTGCACGGCGCGGGCTTGCTGAATTCGCCGATGCCATCGAGCGACTTCATGCGCTACGGGGAGCGCGGTCGTGGCCGATGGATGACGATCTACTCGCGGAACGGACATACCTTCGCCGTCATTGCCGGGCTGCGACTAGATACGACAGACCTCGGCCGGGGTGGGGATGTTGGGCCGCGCTGGTATACCTACGGGCGGGACACAAGCGGCTTCATCGCGCGGCATCCGGCGGCTCTGTAGGGCGGGAGGAACAAGGCATTCTGCCTGTGCCCCAGCGGACATGATAGCCGCTGGTTCCGATTTAGCAGAGTGCAACTCCGGTGGCTGCACAGCCTGGAAGTTCATGTTCCGGGGGAAGATTTCTTGAATCCAAAACGGCCGGGAACTGCATCTCACTACCAAAGAGATCAATTCCTATGAGCACCATTACCATCCGGCCCTTTGCAGCAGCGAAACTGCTGACCTTCGCAGCCCTTTCCCTGGGCGGCTGCCACCTGACCGGCATCCGGGGCAACGGCAACATAGTTACCGAAAACCGGCCCGTGCAGGAGTTCACCAGCGTGGAGGCGGAAGGCGCATTCGACATCGAATGGGTGCCTGGCACGGCGTCTTGCACGATCAGGACCGATGAAAATCTGCTGAGGCATGTCGAAACCAGCATGAACGGGAAAACACTTCGGATGGAATGGCACGGCCAGCTCCACCCGACCCACGGAATGAAGGTAAAGCTCTCCAGCTCGTCACTGACTGGTGCGCGCCTTACCGGCGCGGTCCGCCTGAGCGGCACCCGGCTTGCCGGCAAAGGCTTTTATCTCGAGGGGACGGGCGCAACTCGCGTGATCGTGGACGGCGTCGTCAACGAACTGATCGCGACGATGTCCGGCGCCAGCAAGCTCGACGCGGAGTCGCTGCAGGTGAAAGTCGCCGAGCTATCGATTTCCGGCGCGGGCAAAGCGGAAATCTCGGCGAGCGAAACCTTGAAAGTAGCGATCTCCGGCGCAGGCAAGGTGACCTACAACGGCAACCCGACCGTGGAGAAACATATCAGTGGTGCCGGCTCAATCCGGAAACGTGATTAAAAGAAGTTGAGGCGACGACTCGCTTCGCCAAGGCTGAGGCATGGCGAGCGACACCTCATCGGCGGGATTTTCTTACAACACGCGACTCAACATTCTCCACGGACCGCTCGAGCCGATCGACGTTGGCGGCCTGGTGGATGACTGCACCGACCAGTGGTACAACCAGACACTCTGCAAGGTCGACGAATCGGTCGTGCGCCTCGGGGTGATCCACGGAGAGTATCACTGGCACAAGCACGACAATGAAGATGAGTTCTTCTACGTCGTCAGCGGCCAGCTCTTGATCGATCTCGAGAAAAATCGCTGCATCGATCTTACGCCTGGGAAAGCAGTGGTGATCCCGAAAGGCGTCATGCATCGTTCGCGGGCGCCGGAGCGAACCGTGATCCTGATGGTGGAACGCGCCGGTATCGTGCCGACCGGCACAGGGTCGTGAGGCTCGCCTTCCGCTACATGTGGCAACCGCGCAGCAGAACAACAAGGATAATTGTCCCGATAATCGATACTGCGATTGAACCGAGACAACCGAGGCGGTTGGAGAAGAAGGCGAACATTCGTTGCAGAGCTATCGCGGTTCAGGAGAGGCGCGGTTGTTAAGACCTGTTCCCGCGGCGAACTTTATGATGGAAATGATCCGACGTTTCTTGCGGCTTCTCCTGGCGCTGGCGGCGTTGAGCTCGGGCTTGAACCTGGAAGCTGCAGAACGAGAAGCGACTCCAGGCGAATGGAAACTCATCTCGGACAAGGAAAGCGTCGCGATCTACCGCCGGCAGCGACCGCTGTCGAACGAGTCGAAAGCCATCGGGGAGATCGCCGCGCCGGCTGCGCTTGTCCACGCGGTCGTCGGCGACATTGAATCGTACGCGAGCTTCATGCCTTACACGGCCGAATGCCGCGTCTTGAAACGAGACGGGGATTCCGTGGTGGCCTACCAGCGGATCTCGGCGCCGTTCATAAGCGACCGCGATTACACCGTGCGGGTCCACTCCGGCTCGAAGACGTCCGAGGGCGGAAAAGTGTTCTTCAGCCATTGGGAAACCGAGAATGCGCTCGGCCCTCCGGAAAAATCGGGCGTAGTCCGGGTGAAATTATGCGAGGGCAGCTGGCTCCTGGAACCGACCGGCCCGAACACCACCCGCGCCACTTATATGATTTATACCGACAGCGGCGGCATGATCCCGACGTTCATCAAAAATACCGGCAGTCAAATTGGGCTCCGAAAAATGTTCGGCGCGATCCGAATTACGCGAAGAAGAATTAGCAGGATTGGGATGCGGAGAGAGTCTCCCATCCATAGCTGCGAATCGGCGGACCCGATCTCCGGCTCGGGCCTCTCATGAAAAAACTAAGGATGTTGACGGCGACGATTAGGACGAAGCAGATCAACAGGATGCGAACCTGGGCGGTGACCTGTTTGCTTGCGCCGGTCTCGAGGGTGGCTTCAGCCGGCTTTTGCGGGTCATGCGCAACGGTCACTTCACTGCCAACCGGATAGCGGGCAAGAATGGGATCGACCTCCTTCGGCTTATATCCGCCGGCAAAAGTGACGCGCTGCGAAGTGAAGGGCGCACCGTTAACGGAATAGGAATAAGTGATGCGCGGCTGCCGGCGAAACATCACCTTCACAGTGTCGGATGCGGTGACCGTGCCGGTGGTCGTTGGCCAGGATGTGCTCGCCTTTGCCATCTGGACATTTTGCCACGCCCTATAAAGCGCGAACGGGAAGACGATCAGGAAGATGAGAGCAAGCACGAATTGAGATTGGCGAAGTCTTGCCGGAAATCACAAGGCTAATCGACACAGGATTGGAGGGCGGAGCTAATGCGAGGCCTTGGATTCGATGACTCTTACGCGTTGGCCTTCGGCATCGCGGAGCTCCCCCTCCATTTTCGGATCTTCTCACGCTTTCGCCTTGGAAGTTCCCGCTTCCAGCATCCGGACGCGTTTATCCAGATACGGG
>JALYIN010000319.1 GCA_030775765.1 Verrucomicrobiota bacterium | reverse complement strand
CGGTCGAACAGCTCGGCGCCCAGATCTTTCCACCGCGGATTTAACGTCCACACCAAATCGTTTTTCTTTTCGCGGCGCCAACCTTTGATTTCTTTTTCGCGCGAGATGGCGTCACCAGGCGTGTCGAAGCTTTCGTAATAAACCAGGCGATCGCACCGATAGCGCTTCACGAAACTCCCGGACTTGGCGTTCGCGTGAAACCAAAGACGACGTTCCAAGCTATTCGTCACGCCGGTATACAGAACACTCCTGCTGCGATTGGAAACCATATACACGTAGAAGGTTTTCACTTCGACTGAGGGGTCCCTCGGCGCGCTTCGCCAGCCTCGGGATGACAACGCTTTTTATGAAAACATGTTTCTGGGGCGGCGCGTCACGTCTCTTGCAATTATTAGGAAAAATTCATGACGACGCGACGCCGGAATTGGACGAGCGCGGCGCTCGCTAGCTCAGCACCACCGGCGCTTCCGCCATCAACGCGGGCGCGCTTTGCAGCTCGGTCTCGGCCATCACTTCGTCGGTCTGCGTCACGCGCACGACTTCTTCGATGGTCGTCTTGCCCTGGGCCACGCGCCGCCAGCCGTCCTGCCGCAATGTCTCCATGCCGGTCGCGATCGCGCATTGCTTCAGCTCGCCGCCATCGCGCTTCTGCATGATCAATTTTTTCAGCGGCTCGGTCACGACACAAATTTCGTAAATGGCCAGCCGCCCCTGATAGCCGGTCTGCCGGCAACTGTCGCAGCCGTCGCCGCGCGGGAATTGCGTTCCCATCTCCGCCGGCACGCTGATCTCCGCCAGGTATTCCCGCGGATAGTCATACATCTTCACGCAATGCGGGCAGATCGTCCGCACCAGCCGCTGCGCGATGAACGCTTTCACGACGGACGACAACAGGAACGGCTCCACGTCCATGTCGAGCAAACGCGTGATGCCGCCGACCGCGTCGTTCGTGTGGAGCGTGCTGAAGACAAGGTGGCCCGTCATTGCCGCGCGGATCGAGATGTCCGCGGTTTCCACGTCGCGAATTTCTCCGACCATGACCACGTTCGGGTCCTGCCGCAAAATGTGGCGGAGCCCTTTCGCGAACGTCAGGTCGATCTCCGGTTTCACGTCGATCTGCGACACGCCCGGCAACCGGTATTCCACCGGTTCCTCGATGGTGATGATCCGGCGCTGAACCGAGTTGATGCTGCTGAGGAAACAATAAAGCGACGTCGATTTCCCGCAGCCCGTCGGCCCGGTCAGGAGGATAATCCCGTTCGGCTGCGCGAGCAGTGCGCGGACTATGGTTCCCTGCTTCGGGCTCATGTCGAGCCGGTCGAACCCGAAATTCTGGGTCTCCGTCCGGCTGAGCAAACGCAAGCTGATCGATTCGCCGTTCACGGTTGGGATCGTCGAGACGCGAACGTCGATGTTCTGATCGTGCGCCTGCAGATTGATGCGTCCATCCTGCGGCAGACGGCGTTCGGCGATATCCATGTGCGCCATGACTTTCAACCGCGACAGGATCGCCGATTGCAATACGCGCAACTGCGGCGGCACCGCCACTTCGTGGAGGATGCCGTCGATCCGGTAACGGATGCGCAGATCGTTCTCCAGCGGCTCGACGTGAATATCGGTCGCGCGTTCCAGGATCGCCTCGCGAATGACCTGGTTCACGAACTTCACCACCGACGCTTCCGGATCGTTCGCGTCAAGGTCGGTCGCGGTCTCGATGTCCTGCACGCCTTCGAACGAGCGGTTCGTCTTGAGAATTTCGTCGAACGTCTCCGCGCCGACGCCGTAAACGGTTTTCATCGCGCGCAGAATCTGGGCGCGCGGCACCAGCACCCATTCCGTCGGCCGCTTCAATAACTGCGACGCGAGCTGGCGCCCGACCGAGTTAAACAAATCGTACGTCGCCAGCACCACCGTCTTGTCCCGCGTCTCGATCGGCAGGATGTGGTGTTGGAAAACGAACCGGCTCGGCAGGAGCGAAAGCGTCGTGCGCTCAATCCGCTTCGTGTCGATCGACATCACCGGCACCTGGAAGAAATTCCCGATCGCTTCGAGGAACCGTTGCTCGTCCACCTTACCCGAGTCGAGCACCTGGGTCGTCCACGAACCGCCGTTCAGGTTCTTGGAAAGCTCCACCGCCTCGTCACGCGAGGGCACCCCGCTCGCGAGCAAGAGATCGATGAGCGAATTACTGATCGCCGGGTTCACGCGCTGATCTTAGTCGATATCGCGTAAATTGTCATGCGTCTCGACTTCGGAGGCGATTTCCGGTTGAATGCTACCCAACATGAAAACCCTCATCATAATCCTCGCAGTTCTCACCCTGTCATTCACTACTTTGCCGGCCAAGGACGGCACATTTACCAGTGTGATCATTCCCGACGGCGGCAAATCGTTGCGGATCGATTTGTCTGCTCGTCAGTGGATCAAGATTACCAACTTTACCCAGAACTCGGTCAACAACGCGACACCGATGCCTGCCGGAGTGGCGGTATTCAAAGGCGATGCCGCCCTGTGGGTTTTGTTTGCTACCGATCCTCAGACACACGCCGCTCATGAGGACGTTTTCGTCGCTGGTCCGGCAACCTTGGTCGTGGCGCCTCCCGAACGTGGAGGCGCGATCGTGTTCTTGACCTACCAGCGCGGATCCGATTAAGGGGCGCCTTTTTCTGCGTCTGGGGAGCGCACGCGTCTCGCGTGTTGGTTTCGGCGTTTCGCCGAAACGATCTTTCTGGAAGTCCGCGATGGCGAGACGCCATCGCCAACGCGCGAGACGCGCGCACTCCCCAGAATTACTTCATTCCCGGCAGATCAGGACCGGGAAGCTGAATCTGCTTATCTTCGCCCGGCTTCGGACAATCGGGGCAATCGTCTTGTTCGAGTTCGGGTCCGAAGTGTGATTTGTCTTCGTTCTTTTGGCGAAGACGAAAGAGATCCAATTTCGTTAAGCTCACTTCCGGACGCATCAAAATGATCAACTCGGCGCGGTTTTTAGTTTTCGTCGTGCTGCGAAACAGGCTGCCGATGATTGGGATTCGGTCGAGAATCGGAATGCCATTGGTGTTCCGGCGAGTATCGTCGGTAATCAATCCCCCGAGGACGATCGTTGAGCAGTTCGGCGCCGAAACCGTCGTTTTAATATAGCGCGTTGCGATGTTAGGAATCGCGTTACCGTTAACTACGGTGCTGCCAGCGAGGCTATCGAGCTTCTGTAAAATATCGAGTGTGACTTCCTTCTCTGAATTGATCAGCGGAACAACTTCAAGCTGTAGCGCGACCTTCTTAAACTGAATATTCGATTGTTGGTTGCCGAGGTTATTATTGTTGATTGATGCAATCGTGTTCACGGGGACTGGAATCTCCGTACCGGAGGCGATGATCGCTTTCTTATTGTTGCTCGTGAAAACAGTCGGCCGTGAAATGGTTTTGAAGCGGCCAGTGCCCTGCAGCGCATGCACAACCGCGGACAACGTGTTCCCGGCCGCAAGATAAACATTTGCTCCGCCGGCCGCGGCCGTCGCCAACCGAGTGAAATTGATCCCCGGAAAAAATATGCTCCCCCCGGTCGTGGTTGAGGTTCCGTTGCTGGTAGTGGAGGTGCTGCCCCCGGCATACGGCGGGATACCGGTAAAGTTTGTAGTCCCCACGCGGTTTTCGCCGCCGCGTAAGAACCAATCAATACCAAATTCTTCGTTACCATTTAGTGTCAGTTCGCCAATCACAGTGCTCAGCGCAACCTGCGGGGAACTCACGTCCATTTCGTCCAGAATCTTTCCGACTTTCACGACAACCTCGCGGTTGCCCAGCACAATGA
>JALYIN010000318.1 GCA_030775765.1 Verrucomicrobiota bacterium | reverse complement strand
CGTCAGGTTCTCGTAAGCGTGGGGGTGGCGGTCCCCCGCCGCAGTCGGCTCTGATGTGTTTTGCGCCCGAGGACACGCGCCACTACACTGGGCGCGAATGCGGCTTGGCTATCTCTACTCGCGGTACCCCGTACTCTCGCAAACTTTTTGCGACATGGAGATGCTGGAACTGGAACGGCACGGCTTCGATCTCACCGTCGGTTCGATTCATCCGCCGCTGACAAGCATCCGGCATCCGCACGCCGGGCGGCTCCAGGCGCCGGTCCATTACGCGCCGCCATCGCCGATCTTGAGGTTATGGGAAGACAAGGCGCGGACGGAGAACCGCTGGCCGCAAGGGCTCGTCGAAGCACACGAACGGAAATACGGCCCAGCCGTGAAAGCGCCAACGCGGGCCCGGAACGCCAGCTATTTCGCCGAACTTTTCCGCCGCCACGAGGTCGATCATTTCCACGTCCATTTCGCCAATCGCGCCGCGCATACGGCGCTGTTCCTGAAGGCGATGTCGGGCCTTTCGTTCAGCGTCACCGCGCACGGCCAGGATTTCATGGCCGACCTTGGGAATGACGATTTGCTGCGTGAAATCTGTGACGAAGCGGAATTTGTGGCGGTGGAAACGGAATACAGCCGCGGCCTGATGCAGCTGCGCTGCCCGAATGCCGCGAGCAAAATCCACCGCGTCTACAACGGGATGGACCTGGCGAACTTTCTTGAGGCGGGCCCGAAATCATCGGCTGGCCGGACGGTTGAGATCCTTAGCGTTGGGCGGCTCGTGGCGTTCAAAGGCTTCGAATACCTGGTCGAAGCCTGCGAACAATTGCGCCAGCGCTGTATCGAGTTCCATTGCGAGATCATCGGCGACGGACCGTTGCACGAGGAACTGCAACACCGGATCGACGAGCTGCGACTGGGCGAGCGGATCACGCTGGCGGGCGCTCTCCCCCAAGATTGCGTGCTCGAAAAATTGCGGGCCTGCGACATCTTCGCGCTCGCTTCAACAACCGATAACAACGGCGCCAGCGACATCTTTCCCACGGTGATCCTCGAGGCGATGGCGTCGACGCGTCCTGTAGTCTCGACAGCCCTCGCCGGCATTCCGGAATCGGTGATAGACAAGGAAACCGGGCTGCTGGTACCGGCTGGTGAAAGCTGGCTTTTCGCAGACGCTCTGGAAACGCTCTGCCGCGATCCTGCGTTACGGGCGCGCTACGGCGCTGCTGGGCGAGCGCGGGTCGAACAACATTTCCAGATCGAGATCACGGTTCGGCCCCTCGTCGAAATGCTGGAAAAAACCAGGGCGATGGCGCCCGTCGCGCCGACCCTCGCCGAAAAGCGCATTGCCTACCTGATCGACCAATGGCCTGATAATGCCCTCCCTTCGCTCGAAACGGAACTGGAAGAAGTCGCGGAACGAGCCTCCAGCGTTCAGGCTTTTGTCTGCGAATTCCACGCCCATCAACAGCTCACGGCCCAGCAAAAGCGGCTGGCGCTTAAACTCGAGTTCCTGCCGGACGCCATGGCGATCGAGGCCGAATGGCAGGGGAACCGCGAGCTGGTCCTCGCGCTTGAGGACAATCGCGCCAACGAATCGCATCGCGCGCCCGTCGATCTCTTTTTGCGGCAGGCCCGTTTTGCCGTGACGCTCCGGCGCATGTTTGCGCAACGGAAGATTTGCCATGTGCACGCGACCAGCTCGCGCGCGCTGATCTGTGGCGTACTGCTCAAGAAAATTCTTGGCGTGAGTCTGAGCGCGTCGATCGAGGCGCGGCCAGCCTTATCGCGGGAAACAATCGAAAGCGCGTTGCAGCATGCGCTCGGTGGTCGGATCGCCGATCGCAAGTTGAGCGAACAAATTGGCACGCCGTTCTTCTTCGATCGCCCGGCCTCGAATCATCCGATCGTGCGCGGCCTGCGCTGGCTCAAGCCGGTGAGCAGGATCGATTTGACGCGACCCGCGAGTTTCTGGCAGGAATGGGTGAATCGGCTCAACCATTGGGGCGCCGGCGCGTGACGCTTCTCTACTCATGAACAAAAAAGCGATCCTTCTCGCCGGCGGCGCCGGGACACGGCTCTATCCGCTCACCAAAATCGTCTGTAAACAGCTGCTACCGGTTTACGACAAGCCGATGATCTGCTATCCGCTCGCCACGCTGATGCTTGGCGGCTTGCGCGACGTGCTCATCATCTCCACGCCCAAAGACTTGCCAATGCTGCAGGATTACCTCGGCGACGGAACCCGGCTCGGCATACGAATCGAATATGCCGCGCAGCCGAAACCGGAAGGAATCGCGCAGGCGTTCTTGATCGGCGCCGAGTTTCTGGGCGACTCCGGTGCGTCGTTGATTCTTGGCGATAACATTTTCTACGGGAATCTCGACTTCTACCGCGAAGCGCTGGCGATCCAGAGCGGCGCCTGCATCTTTGGTTATCAGGTGCGCGACCCGAAGCGATACGGCGTGGTGGAGTTCGGGCCGGACGGACGCGCGCTGAGCCTCGAAGAAAAACCGAAGGAACCGAAAAGTAATTTCGCGATCCCGGGACTCTATGTTTACGACGAGCGCGTAGTGGAATTCTGCCGGCAACTCCAGCCGTCAAAACGCGGTGAATTGGAGATCACGGATTTGAACCTGGTCTATCTGAAACGAAACGAGCTGCACGTGAAACCTCTCGGGCGCGGCATGGCCTGGCTGGATACCGGAACACAAACGAGCCTGCTCGAAGCCGGGAATTACATCGCCACGATCGAACATCGCCAGGGATTGAAGATCGCGTGTCTCGAAGAGGTGGCGTTCCGGATGAGCTTCATCGACCAGAAGCAACTGGAGCAAATCGTCGAGGGATTGCCGAGGGGCGAGTATCGCGAGTATCTGCGGATGGTTTCCGAAGAGGGCCCGGCGGCGCATCATCCCGAACCGGGCGGATGATTTGGAGCCGACACGCCCTCGTCCGGAAGCTAGGCAACGGCCTGAGGGCAGGCCGCCAGAAAAACCTACTTTGCTTGTTCGCGCAGGAGATGAGTCGTATCCGCTAGCAGTTTCGTTACGGCATCGGGCGCGAGAGCGTCGTAGTAACCGCGGATGGTTCCGCGGCGATCCACGAGCACGAACCGAGTGCTGTGGATTGGACCGCTCTCCGGTTGCTCCCCTTCGGAGAGGGCGAGCTTGAACCCATCGCGCGAGAGCGACGTTATGGTGGCGCTTGGGCCGGTGACAAAATCCCACCGGAGCGGTTCCTTCCGCAGCTTGTCGGCGTAAACGCGCAGGACTTCCGGCGTATCCTTTTCCGGATCGACGGTGAACGAGACGAGATGGACGCCGCTTTTGACCAGCGGCTTTTGCAACTCGCTCATGCGTGTGCTTATGATCGGGCACGGACCGGGACAACTGGTGAAGATGAAATCGGCGATCCAGATTTTCCCGGATAATTGTTGGGAACCGAACGGCTCCGCATCCTGGTTCGTCAGCTCGAAACTCGGCACGGTCCCATATGACGGCAGGGGCCGATTCGAAAGGGTGTTCACTTGGAGCTGGCGCAGCCAAAACAGGATCCCCGCGGTGAGGAGCGGAATGAGAACCAGCGTGACCTTCCACGCCGTGCCGCTTTTCGGCGCCGGACTTCGCACCGCCACTGAAGCCGGTTCCGTTTTCATATTTTCGTGAGGACCAGAGCGCCCAGGAGCAACGGAAGATAAGCGATCGAGGTCAGGAAAAGCCGCCGGGCGTCAATCGCCTGCTGGGTCCTGAGAAATCGCATCGCAACAAAGATGAACAAACCGTTCAGGACCAACTCAACCGTCAGGTAATTGTAATTCACGATCCTGAGGAACGCGGGACCGCCGCAAATGAAAAGCAGGAGGATGCAAAAGAGGACGGCCTGGCTCGCGCTGCGGGCGCCGGTCTTGTCGTCCTTCGAAATCATTTCGAAGCCGGCGCGCGCGTAATCTTCGCGATACATCCAGGCGATCGCGAAAAAATGCGGCAGTTGCCAGAAAAACAAAATAGCAAAGAGACTCCACGCGCCGGGATCGAGTCGTCCGGTCGCCGCGGCCCAACCGATCATGGGCGGCAGCGCGCCGGGGATCGCGCCCACCAGCGTGTTGGTGGTGCTGATTCTTTTCAGCGGCGTGTAAGCGAAGATGTAGATGACGATGGTCGCCGCGGCGAGAGAGGCGCTGAGCCGGTTGCAGGTTAAGGCGAGATAAACGACGCCGGCGCAGGCGAGAATACCGCCGAGAGCAATGGCGGCCAGCGGCCGCATCCGACCGGCGGGGATTGGTCTGGTTTTAGTGCGCTGCATGAGGGCATCGAGCCGGCGTTCCCACCACTGATTCAGCGCGGCGGCACCGCTCGCGGCGAGCGCGGTCCCGAAAAAAGCGTGGAAGAGCAGGGCTAATTTGATTGGCCCCTTCGCGCCAAGATAAAAACCGACCGCGGTCGTGAGCAGGACCAACAGAGTCAGCCGGGCTTTGATTAACTCAGCCAAATCGGAGGCGACGCTGCGACCCATCTGGGTTGATTCGATCGAGGATGACGAGCTTTCGTCTGCGGTCGGGATCGCCGTCTTCATGAGGCGTGCGCTTCTTCCGAAACGAGATTCGACCGCGTCAGAACAGGCGCCGGTGCCTGATTATGCAAAAGCCGCAGGCAGCTCGCGGAAATCGTGACGCCAACCGCGAGCATGGTGGCGCCCACCGCGACATGCGTCGTTGCGATATCCGCAGCTTTGTTGCTCCAGATGACCCAGGCGCCCAACGTGATCTGACAGGCGAGAAGCAAAAACCAGGCGTCGGAAAAGTGCACGAGCGCGGGCAAGTGACGCGTGGCGCGGCGCGCCTTGAACAAACACGCGATCACGCCGGTCGCGATGACAAGGGCGAGAAACCGGTGAGCCATCTGCAACCAGATGTGGGAAGGCTCAACTTCGGAGAAGGCGCGGGCGTTCCGCCAGTCGTTGATCTTGACCATCTTCTCCGGCGAGACATCGGGAATGAAGCGGCCGTAAGCCATCGGAAAATCGAGGATGGCCAAATCACGATGTTGATGACGCATCGTCGCGCCGAGCGCGAGCTGCAGGTAGATCACGGCGGTGGTGAAAATGGCGATGCGCGCCAGGGTTCGGACGTTTGTGCCGGAATCGCCGACAGCCGAGAGCCTTTCCCATAAACGCGAAGTGACCAGGGTGATCACGATGAGCAGTCCGAAAAAAAGTTGCGCGAGGCAGGCGTGAAAGACGCCGATCTCATCCTTGAGCAGGGTCACGCGCAACCCGCCAAGCACGCCCTGCACAAGCACGAGCCCGAGCGCCGCAAATCCAAGATTCCGCAGCCAGCGCCGGCTTTCCGCGCGCCATAGCCAAACCGCGAGGATAATGGTGAGAAACCCGACGGTGGACGCGACGAGGCGATGAACATGCTCGAAAAATATTCCGCCGACCCATTTCGAGACCGGAAAGAGAAACATGTTGTAACCGAACGTGGTCGGCCAATCCGGCACGGCGAGTCCGACGCCTTTGCTCGTAACCATACCGCCGCTGCAAATGAGAAAGAGCGTGGTGAACGACGTGAAGAACGCGAAGCGATGGAGCCAGCGCGCGCGCGGTCGGGTTTGCGAAAGGTCGTTCACGCAGAGGAACTAGACCTCGCCAAAACTGCTTCGCAAGAGGCGGAGCGCGCGATCTACCTAACCTCCATGGCCGCTTGGACTCGGCGCTGGAGCTGGCGCGGGCGCTTTCGGTGCCTCGCCGGGTTTGCCATCGGGCTCGCCACTCGGATTGGCCGTCTTCGGTGCGCCCGGAGGCGGGATCGTCCCCGGAGTAGGACCAACCGGTGCTTCACCCGGGGGGCGTTCGGTAGCTGGCGGCGCGGCCTGGGTTCCGCCGAGCTCCGCCCGCTCTTTCAACCACGCCTGGTACTCGGCCGGATTATCCACCACCACCATTCCCTTCATGCTGTAATGCCCGAGCCCGCAGAGCTGGCCGCAGACCACTTCGTAATTGCCGGTTTTGATCGGCTTGAACC